>CAMXBB010000144.1 GCA_947179265.1 uncultured Bacillota bacterium | reverse complement strand
ATATTAATATTCTTTTAAACAATGCTAAAACAATCAATAAAGACAATTGATTTTAATGTTGTTGTGTAAGTTGTTGTCGTTAATTGATTCCTTAACATAATATTTTCTCCCTTTCAAAAAGTACCTAAATAATAACATAATTATAATAATGTGTCAATTTTAGGTAATCATTAGTTTTTTTTCATTGCAATGTGCATATCTAATTGGTTATCAACATTTTGATATATTAATCTTATCATCGGATCTTCATCATTATTATTAATATATGCATCAAATGCTTCTTCATAAGCATCAATATCACTATATTTTAAACCAATCATAGGATAACCTTCTCTTGAAAGTTCTAAATTCATTAGTGCCCTAGCAGTTCGACCATTTCCATCACAAAAGGGATGAATATCACATAAAAACTTTAAATGGAAAACCGCCAATTTAGTTACTAAATCATCATCTGTTTCCC
This sequence comes from uncultured Bacillota bacterium, assembly GCA_947179265.1. Lineage (GTDB taxonomy): Bacteria > Bacillota_I > Bacilli_A > RF39 > UBA660 > CAG-582. Next base: position 3,722 of record CAMXBB010000144.1, on the reverse strand, counting down.
CATACCATGCAATTAATTCCTTTAATCGTGGTAAAAATATCTCTTTATCAGGTAAAAGAATATCACCGATTCTAGCATTTCCTTTACCTAATCGATAGAATCCTTTTTCACATGGTAAATATATTTTATATGCTGACAAAATAGTCCTATTTAAATCTTGAAGCATCGATTCAGTTAAAGGATGACGATATCCTTTTGGATAAGGAAATGAACTCTCCTCTTTCATAATATACTCTATTGTTTCATAAGTTCTTTTTATGCCTTCTAATTCTTCGTTAGATGGATTTTCATGAACATTAGCTCTAATCAACTCCGATTTGATAAGTTCTAATTCTTCAATTGTAAACTTTCTTAAACTATTTAGGTATTCCTTTTTTTCTTGTATTTGCTCATAAAACATTATTATCATCTCCAAATGTAAATCTACATAATCATTTTTAATGAACGACCAACTTCATCTAAATGATGCATATATAAAGCACAATTATATTTTTCTCTTACTCTATCACTTAGTTCTCTAAACTCTTCACTTGATATCGAAAATCTTGGACTACTATAATATCTACGAAAATCTTCTAATGGAACAGCCATATTATGAGATAAATCATATACATAGCCTTCTCTATTACTCACTAACACTGAATGATCAATAGCACCACCAAAATAATTTGGTATATAGTAATAAACTCCAGACATATTAGGTAATTCTCTAAGATAATCACTAACAAGAAAATGGCATTTACCCAATTCAAATTCTGTCGTATCAGTAATTCCTAAACAATCACTAGCAAATGCAAAGGGGATAACTCCATTGGTTGTATCAACTATAATCTCTTTCTCTTTAATATCTTTTATTCCATTAACAGTTGTCAAAACTTCTAAATCTTTTTCCAATCGTTCTAGTGTAATATCTCCATTATGATACTTCGTAATAGACGTCATTAATACTAATAAATCCATCGAACTATTATAATTAAATCTTTTTAATAATTTAATAAAACTCATTTGAACTCTTTGATCAAATTTTCCAAATATTATATGAAATATAAGAAGAATTTTTCCCTCATAAGAATATTCATTATAACTTTTTCTTAAAGATTGTTCCATTTGCCACTCAAGACTTGTAAGAACTTCACGATCCGTAGTTTGAGGCTTAGATACTTCTAGAAGAATTTCAAAATAACGAATCAAACCATAATCATATCCTTCTTTACTGATATTTCTAACGATTTCATGTAATATTGTCTTATAAAAAGGGATAATTCTTTTATCATTAAGTATTTGATTAAACTTAGCTAAAAAGACATTAAATTGCTTAGAGTCTTGTGAGATTGCTTGTCTTTGACGTTTTTCATAATTTTCTACTAACCTTTCTAAAGGTATTTCATCATAAACAGTTTTTATATCATCAAATGAAACCATATAATATCCCCTTTCTTTCGTTAAAGTATAATAGCATAAATTAAAAGAAAAAACTATGAGAAATTTTTCATAGTTTTATTTTTTATGTTCAATATAGTGTGGTATATCTTTATTTTCCTCATAATAACTATCTATACCACATTCTTTAATCTTTGAATTACCTCTTAACCATTTGTCTATTACATTCTTTTTATAAATTTTCTCATTCACTTTACTACAAGGAAATTCAGGGCATTCTGCGCAAAAATCAATACCATGTTCTTTTGTACATGATGGAATAATACATCCCTTTATACTACACCCATTAGCTCCACCATTTCGGCATCCATCACATTTAGGATTAGCGTACTTCTCTAACTTCTTTTTAAAGATTTTAAATTCATCTAATTTATGACGATAATTAGCTTTTAGATTCTTATCGAGAAATTCTTCATGACCTTCTAGTAGCCTTAATAATTCCTTTGCATGTTTGCTAATCTCACCTGATTTACATCCTGTACATGTTGAACAAAATAAAGAACAAGGTGCTACTGCATTAAGTATATCTTCACTAACTTTTTCTTTAATCATTCTAATACTCCATTAGTGTTATAGATATTTTAATAACTCAGAAAACTCAGTATAGCCACTCTCTGAATTTAAATGTCCACCATTTTTAATAACTATTTGATTATCTGTTATACTATCTGCAAATTCTTTCTCAGCATCATACTTAACATATGGATCATTATCGGTATAAAAACAAACTATATCATCACAATAATTCTTAATATCACTAAGATTATCAAAATACATACTTCCATTTACAGTATCATAGCTATCATCAATTCCAAAATAGTTATTAAAACCACAAACAAATACTAATCTTTTTACTCTAATCTTATGTTCAACTAAAAATTTACAGATAAATACAGGTGCTATCGAATGAGCAAATATTATAGTATTTTCATTTATAAGATTTACATCGACATAGGTTTTTAAAAGTTTTGACCAATTATCATAATTTTGCTTTCCAACACCTATTGGAAAATCTGGAGTATATACCTCTAAATCTCTACCTTCAATTTCTTTTCTTAAATATAGAAACCAATTAACGAATGGACTTCCAAAACTTCCGTGTAATAATATATAATTATTTTTCATAATCTTCCTCCATTAATCCATATATTCTCACCAGTAATAAAACTAGCTTCATCTGATAATAAGAATAAGCAAAGCTTTGCTGTATCTTCAGGTTTAGCAAATCTCCCTAATGGTGTTTCTTTTAATTTTTGATCAATCTCTTCTTGCTTCCATCCTCTTAATGATAAAGGTGTTGGTGTAAATGCTGGGCATATGGAATTTGCTCTTATCTTTTTATCTGCATATTCTAAAGCTGTCGCCTTAGTAAAATTAATTATTGCGGCTGCAGCTGCGCAATAAGCTGGTGATTCAGTACATGGTACTACACCTAGATGAGAAGAAATATTGACAATACTTCCACCATCACTCATAATTTCATAAGCATGTTTTGTACATATTACTTTTCCTAATAAATTAACATCTAAAACTGTTTTAAAGTCATCAATATTAAAATCTTTAATAAAATTATCTATAAAAATACCTGCATTATTAACAAGATAATCAATATGATTATAATATTTCTTTATTTCATTAAACATATCAATAACTTGACTTTCTTTACTAACGTCACATTTTATTATTCGAAGATTTTCATTATTAACTTCTTTTTCTAAAGATTCAGCATTATCATCATTAGAACTATAACAAGTTATTACCTTGCACCCCTTTTGAAGCAATTCAATAACAATCTCTTTGCCAATTCCTGAAGTTCCTCCAGTAATTAAAGCTACCCTCTCTTCCATTTTATATTACCTACTTTCTAATTAGTTACATGTACTTTTTTTCATTACAGTAACTTCCCTACATAAAATTATATCAAAAAGAATAAAGAATAACTATGATAATCTTTACACCACAGCATTAATATATTATTCGCTAGATATTCTAGCGAAAATGATAAATATTATGTTACTTTTTTAATGATTTATGCTAATATATAGGTAATTAAGGGAGGAAGAGACTTAATGACAGCAGAAGATTTAAAAAAATCAAAAGAAGAATTAGAGAAAGAACTAAAGGAAAATGATGAAAAGGCTAAGCTTTTTGATGAACGATACAGAATGGCAAGAGTAAATCAATTTAATTACCAATTTGGTACCACAGCATGCTTTTCCACATTTGCTTATGTAATATTATATTTTGTTTTAGGAATTACTAATTATACACCTGCTAATATT
>CAMXBB010000143.1 GCA_947179265.1 uncultured Bacillota bacterium | reverse complement strand
ATATTTTGTTTTTTTATTATTTACTAATGTAATGTGATAAAAAAAAGAAAACTACTTTTTCCTTTTTTTATTCTTCTTATTATTTAAATCAATTGGATTAACATGGATAATGGATAAATATACTTCCTCTAGGGAAGATATATCTTTTTCCAATCTATTTGCTATATCATGACTTTTAAACGTAGACATAGCTCCATCAACATATATCGTTATAGAAACCTGATATTGATATCCAACAGGAGTTGAATTGAAATGATTCACTTTCTTTATCTCAGGATACCTTTCTAAAATATCATATACTTTACTTCGTATATCTTCATTAGCACTCTTATCCATTAAAATATCATAACTATTTTTAAATATCGATATAGCGCTTAATAATAACCAGATAGATACTAGTATTCCTACTACACCATCAACATATATATATCCTAGTTTACTTGATGCGGCAGCAATTAAAGTCATCATCGTTAATAAGCAATCGTTTCGATGATCTAATGAATTAGCTCTCAATAGTATATTATTATATTTTTTATATAACCTATTAGTATATAAATATAAGGAGTATTTTACTATTATAGTAATAATGGATACAATGATTAATATATTAGAATAAGTATAGTTATAATCATTAAATAACGAACTGGTTGATGAGGAAAATAATTTAAAAGCTATATAAAGCATTACTACACTTATAAGTAAAGAATAGATATATTCAGCTTTACCATGTCCAAGATTATGATCATCATCTGCTTCTTTAGAAGCTATTCTATTCCCGACAAATGTCATCAACGACGAAATAATATCTCCTGCACTATTTAAAGCATCACCTATCATAGCTTGGCTATTTGTTAAAAATCCAGCAATTGCTTTAATTATAAGTAAAAAGATATTTCCCGCTATTCCAATTATACTAGCCATCTTAGTAGATTTATATCGGTCCATATTTACCCCTCCAGCGCATAACGATTATAACATATAATAACTAAAAAAGATAAACTATTTTTTAGTTTATCCTCTATATACATCTCTTAATATTGTATGTTGTAATAATTTATGGTGTTCATCTGCTAAATACTCATTAAATCTATTAGATGAACTATATCCTCCAGTAACTATGGTTCCAAACTCATCAGCTAATGCTTCATTTATTACTCTTTCATGGCCCAATAGACCAATTCCTAACAAACGTGCCATTAACTCTTTTGAATCTGCCATCGGACGATATTTAGAAATCTTATGACCCATCTCATGTCCAAATAAGAAACTAGCTTTTATAGGTCTTATGTCACTTATAGCATCAGCATCAACAAACATGGTATCTCCAAGTAAAGTCATCGAACCATAGATATCATCTGGCAATTCATTAGTAATGATAATCTCTTGTCCTGTTAAGAAAATATTAGGTAATTTACTACATCTATATGAACTTATTGCTTCCTTTAATCCATGTAAACATTGATTAATCATTAAATCTTCTATCATACTATCATCAAATGTGATCTTATCAATAGAAAGTGGTATTTGTAAATCTACTAATATATTTATTCCATCTTCTAAACAAATTCTCTTTGTTATACTCTTTATCATAATACACCCTCTTAAGTGTGATATTCTAACAAAAACGACATGTTTTGTCAAAATATGCATAGTTTTAACCATTTGGTACACAATATACGTAGGAGGTATATATTATGAGTCAAAAAGAATTAAATTATATTGAAGACATCTATAATCATGAAATGCTTCTTATTAATATAATTGAACGTGTATGTGATGAATATGACGATGAACGCTATTCATCATTAATGGGAGAATGTTTGGACACCCACGAAAACTTAAATAAGAAAATATTAAAGTTATTAGAGGGAGGAAAATAATGGATAAGTACACTTTAGAAAATATATTAACATTAACAAAAAGTCTTGTAATGCTATATGTTAATGGAACAGTAGAATCAAGTAATAAAACGACAAGAAAATTTATGGAAACAGGTTTGGAAGAATCATTAAAACTTCAAGACATGATATACAATGCAATGGTTGAAGATGGATTCTATACAGTTTCTAACGTCAAAGAAACAGAAATAGATAAATTATATAAAAAATTAAGTGAATGTTAAAAAAAGCACCAACTTATAATGTTGGTGCTTTTATTTTAAATATTTATTTGCATTATCAAGTAATTCTTGTATTTTTTTAAAGGTTTGAGATAAAGGATATCCATCAACAAACATATGACTTACAGTTATATTTAAATTGATTTTATATCTGCCATTTTCTTCGTAATATTTTCCCCAACATATTCTTGGGATACTTTGAGATGATTTATCATCAGGTATGGGATGTGTTAATTGGGTAAATTCTACCCAAGGTAAACAGGTTATATAATACTCATCGTAACAATCATCAGGATTATAAGCTTCCTTCTTTATCAGTTCTTGATTCTTGGCTCTTTCAATATTTTCATGAGCAATTTTATAAAACGTTTGATAAGCATCTTGGTTCTTAAATCTTACATTTTCAAAAGTATTACTCTTAGTCATTACAGTTATTGCTGGATTAATATCTTCAAATATTACAGGTATATCATTAACTAAACGCATACGCATTTCTGATATGCTATTTAATCCTTTAACTACTATATATAAAAGATTAATGAAAAACGAAGTATCACTAGCTTTTGTTATCTCTACTAATTTAGTTATATCCATCACTACATTACAACTATATGTTGTATTAGAAAAAGTCTTAAACCAATTATATATCTTTTCTCTATTTCCTGTCATATCTACTTTTTCCATAAAATCCTCCTAGATTAATTGATTAGTTAATTCTTCCCATAAAGCATTCTTTACTTCTAACTCTTTATTTAGCTCTTCAATTTTCTTATTTATCGATGATTGTTTATTAAAATCAGTGTAGTCTTCAATATTATATAGTTCATTATTTAATTCAGTTATCTTCGTCTCTAATTTTATTATATCCTGCTCGACTTTATTTAATTCTTTTCTAACATTATAAAGGTTTACTTTTTCAGTCTTCTCTTCTACAATTACCTTCTTGTTTTCTTTTGTTTTTTGTTCCTCTATTATAATATCCTTCTTATTTTTTTCAAGTGCTGATATATATTCATCATATCCGAAAGGATAGTATGTTACTCCATCATCATCAAATACGAGTAAATCAGTAGCAATCTTCCTTACAAAATATCGATCATGACTTACAAATATTATCGTTCCTTCATACCCACTTAGGATATCTTCTAAATGCTCTTTACCTACGATATCCATATGATTAGTAGGTTCATCTAGTAATAGAAAATTAGGTTTGTTATAAAATATCTTACAAAGTTGCAATCTTACCTTTTCTCCACCAGATAAGACATTGATATTCTTATATACATCATCACCCTTGAATAGAAATGATCCTAAAGCACTACGGCATACCTCTTCAGTTAGATCAGGGAGTGTTTCTCGAAACTCTTGTAAAACTGTTTGGTTCTTATCAATCATTGCTAATGTTTGATCAAAATATCCGGCTTTTACTCTTAATCCATAACTGACATTCCCACCTAATGGTTCTATTAAACCTTGTAGAGTCTTTAATAGTGTTGACTTACCTATACCATTCTTACCAATTACGCCAATCTTTTTACCTCTTAAGATTTCTAAGTTAATCTTAGCCAGTACCCTATCATATCCAATTTCTAAATCTTCTGCTACTAATACTTTTTTTACAGACTCTTCTATTTCATTTAGGTTAGTCTTAAATACACGCATATCAATCTTATTAGGTTTCTCTATTAAATCCATTTTTTCAATCTGTCTTAGTTTAGATAAAGCCATTGAAGCTTTTGAAGGCTTAAATCTAAATCTTTCATAGATAGCAGTTAATCTCTTAATTTCTTTTTGTTGATATTCATAATCACTTAACATTTTTTCATAATTCAATTGTTTTTCTTTTTCATAAGTAGCATAATTACCAACATATCTAACAGTTCTACCATAATCAATATCATATATAATATTACATATATTATCGATAAACATACGATCATGACTTACTATTATCATTGCACTTTTATATCTTTTCAAATAATCTTCTAACCATTCGATAGTTTCAATATCTAAATGATTTGTTGGTTCATCTAGTAAAAGTAAATCTGGTTTAGATAATAATAACTTTATAAATGCTATCTTAGTTCTTTGTCCTCCAGAAAACTCAGATATCTTTTTTTGCTTATCTTCCTCAGTAAATCCAAATTTACTGAGCATAACTTCATATTCTTTTTTATAGGTATATCCACCTAAATATCTAAAGTTTTCTAAAGACTCAGTATATTCTAC
>CAMXBB010000142.1 GCA_947179265.1 uncultured Bacillota bacterium | reverse complement strand
ATATCATATAGTTTATTATCTTTTACAATTTAATTTAAAAAAGTTGCTTAAAATAGAACGATATTCTTCTACTCTTTTTTTATCGGCAGCACCCTCAATAGAACATACGTTTGTTTTTGAATATTGATGTTTATAACTTTGCCTCTTTATTAGGTAAAACACATTATCTATTCTTGCTTCCCTAATAATACTCATACACATGTTACATGGTTCAACAGTTACATACATATCACAGCCAGTCAATCTCCAATCGCCTAGCACTTTTTCCGCCAGAAGGATTGCATTAATTTCAGCATGGTTAATAACGCTGCCCTCTTTTATGCGCGAATTATGTGATTTTGCTACGATTTCGCCATCTTTTACAATAATTGCACCAATTGGTACCTCTTTTTCGATTTCTGCTATCTTCGTTTCCGCCAGTAACGCTTCTATATATTTTTCCATAATTCACCTCACAAAAAAGTGCACACGACTAGAGGATAATGTGGCTGCTGTATATTCCAACTCTGACCAGGTTATATCATATCCGTTGCACAATCTAATTTTACCACATTTATTTTATAAATCAATGTTTCACGTGAAACATTGGCCATCTCACTACATTTCGGCATACAAAAAGCATTAATATAGTTAATAGCATTTGTTTATGTCGATTGCATGAATATTAATTGTATGTTTCACGTGAAACATACAATTAACCCAAAATTATATAGTTGTAACAAAAAGTTGATTATTCATTTTTTATTTAAACATTTTTGTTCATCAATGTTTCACGTGAAACATTGATGAACGAGAGGCTAAAAAGTAGTATAATCCAGCTTTATTAGTAAACAATCATAATATTGGGTATTGAATATATAATATGTTTCACGTGGAACATATTATATATTCATCATGACTAGAACAATCTGAGTTTAATATATAAAAATTATACCTTTAAACATTCTAAAAAAGTAATGTTTCACGTGAAACATAAAAAGTGAAGAATATTAATTCTCCACTTTTTCAATATTTGTTTCCGCAACTGCTGGTTGCGTACCACTATTTTCTGAAATTTGTATATCTTCTATAACATCATCTTGGATATCGTCTTCTTTTTGCTTATCTACAACACTTATAGTAGAAACATATTGATTATCTTTAAGATTTATTAGTTTAACTCCTTGAGTTACTCTACCTAATTGAGATATTTGTTCTATAGGTAATCGAATAAGCATTCCGCTATCAGTAATTATCAACAAATCCTTATCGTTATCCACTATTTTGTGGGCGATCATATCACCATTTTTATCAGTTACATTTAAGGCTTTAACTCCCTTACTTCCACGCTTAGTCATACGATACTCGCTTACATGTGTTTTCTTTCCATATCCAAATTTTGTTACAATCAACAAGTTATCTTCAGCTAAACCAATTTCCATTCCGATACATTTGGAATCATCAAGGCTTATACCTCTAACACCTGAAGCTGTTCTACCCATAGGTCTAATTTCAAGTTCATTAAACACCACAACTCTACCAGAAGATGATCCTAATATAATATATGATGATCCATCACTAACTCTTACATCAATTAATTCATCTTCTTCTCTAAGGCTTATAGCGATTTTTCCAGAGTTTCTAATATTATTATACTCTTCTATCGGAGTTTTCTTAACAATACCTTCCTTAGTAGCAAATACTAAGAATTTGTTAGCCAACTCTTCCTCAGAAGGAGTTATCTTGATTACAGATGATATTCTTTCTTCCTTATCTATAGGTATTAAATTGATTATTGGTAATCCCTTCGATTGTCGACTATATAAAGGAACTTCATATCCTCTTACACGATAAACTTTACCTTTGGTAGTAAAGAACAATACATCATCATGAGTCTTACAATTAATTAAATATTTAACATAATCCTCTTCATTGGTAGACATTCCTTTAATACCAACACCTCCGCGATGTTGAGCTTTATAGGTATCAGATGTACATCTTTTTATGTATCCTTTATCAGTAATCGATATAATAATATCTTCTACCGGTATTAGCGACTCATCTTCGATATAATCAATAGCTGTCATATCAATAGAAGTTCTTCTCTCATCACCATATTTTTTCTTTATTTCTAGCATTTCTTCTTTGATGATATTTAAGACTTTCTCATTTGAAGCTAAGATTGATTTCAACTCATCAATTTCTATCATTAATTGTTTTAATTCTTCTTCTATCTTTTCACGTTCTAATCCAGTCAATCTTCTCAAACGCATCTCTAGAATACTGTTTGCTTGAATTTCACTTAGACCAAAACGATTCATTAATTTAGTTTTAGCATCATCATCGTCATCAGCACCTCTAATGATTGCTACTACTTCATCTATATTGTCTAAGGCTATCTTTAAACCTTCTAATATGTGAACTCTTGCCTCATCTTGCGCTAAGTCATACTTAGTTCTTCTGATAATGATTTCTTTTTGATGATCAATATACTTTTCAATTATAGCTTTAAGTCCTAGTGTCTTAGGCACTCCGTTATCAAGCATCAAGAATATAATTCCATAATTAGTTTGAAAATTAGTGTGTTTGTAAAGATTATTTAAAACTACTTGCGGATTAGCATCCTTTTTCAATGTGATAGTAATCTTTACTCCATTCTTCAAGTCAGTATGATAATCAGCAATTCCATCAATTATCTTATTATGAACTAACTCTGCAACCTTGTTCTTTAATTCTAAAGTGTTAACTTGATAAGGAACTTCATCAATAACAATATTGCTATGATTTCCAACTTCCTCAATAGTTGCTCTACTTCTGATAGTAATACTGCCTCTACCAGTCTCATAGGCTTGTTTAATTCCCTTATTTCCAAGGATAATACCTCCAGTTGGAAAATCTGGACCTTTAATATAGTTCATCAATTCACTAGTTTCGATATCAGGATTATCGATATATGCGATACAGCCATCAATAACCTCTGATAGATTGTGTGGTGGAATGTTCGTTGCCATACCTACCGCAATACCCATGGTACCATTTACCAAGATATTAGGAAATCTTGATGGTAAAACTTTAGGTTCTTTTTTAGTAAAATCAAAGTTATCATCCATATCAACAGTATCTTTTCTGATATCTCTTAATAGTTCTAATGACAATTTAGCTAAACGTGATTCGGTATAACGCATTGCGGCTGCTGAGTCACCCTCAATATTACCAAAGTTACCATGTCCATCAACAAGCATATATCTTTGATTAAACTCTTGGGCCATTCTTACCATTGCTTCATATATTGAAGAGTCACCATGAGGATGGTAATTACCCATAACGTATCCAACAGTAGTTGCAGACTTTCTGTGAGGTTTTTCTGGTGTATAGCCTGATTCATACATAGCCCATAAAATACGTCTATTAACGGGCTTTAAACCATCTCTCAAGTCTGGTAATGCTCTTGCTGTTATAACACTCATGGAATATTCTAGAAATGATGTACTTATTTCACTAACAATATTGTTTTCAGTTAAGCTATCTCTTTCGTGAAAATATCCACTAAAATTATCCTTATTAACATGAAGTCCTAAATCATTCGACTCCTTTTTATCTTCTTCATTCTCTTCAAAAGACACTACATCTTCATTGACAGCATCTAATATATCTTTTTCATTTTCTTCCATCATTTCACCTCCTAAATATCAATATTTTGAGCATATAGAGCATTCTCTTCAATGAATTTTCTACGAGGTTCTACCTCATCTCCCATTAAACGTTCAAATATAGCATCAGCTGCTAAGCAATCTTCAACTGTAATTTTTCTTAAAACACGTTTTTCGATATCCATTGTTGTTTCATTTAGTTCTTCGGCATCCATCTCTCCAAGACCTTTCATACGAGCAACTTCAGCTCTTGCACGAACATTTTCAGGAAGACTAGCCATATATTTATCTTTTTCTTCATCATTTAAAACATATTTTCTCGTTTTACCATGCATTATTCTAAATAATGGAGGTTGAGCAGCAAAAACATGTCCTGTCTCAACTATCGGTCTAAAGAATCTATAGAACAATGTCAGAAGCAATACTCTAATATGTGATCCATCGACATCGGCATCGGTCATGATTATAATCTTATCATATCTTAATTTAGATAGATCAAATTCCTCACCAACACCTGTACCAAAAGCGGTTATGATACTTCTTATCTCTTCATTACCTAATGCTCTATCTAATCGAGCTTTTTCAACATTTAATATTTTACCTCTTAATGGAAGAATAGCTTGAGTCATGGAATCTCTTCCCTTCTTTGCACTTCCACCTGCTGAATCTCCCTCGACTATAAATATCTCAGATATACTAGGATCTTTACTTTTACAATCAGAAAGCTTTCCAA
>CAMXBB010000141.1 GCA_947179265.1 uncultured Bacillota bacterium | reverse complement strand
CCGCTTAAGCTTAATTGAACCCCCAGACTATCTGGGGGTTTTCTTATACAAAAAATCGAACTTTATTAAGTTCGATATAATTTCAGTATAATTGCAGTTGAAAGATACTAGTTCGTATCTATTCTTCTAAAGTCGACAATAAACTTAATATCTTCTAAAGAGATATTAGAAGATTTAATATTATTTACTAGATTAACAAAATCGATATCATCTTCTAATCTTAATAGATTATCGGTTAAATCATCCATTGTTATATTGATATTAAGAAGTTTATATTTCTCATAGATTATATTATTGATATCATCTTCTCCATTCAATTTGCTCTTCGTAATAAAGTTATTAGTTGGTGTTATTATGAATTCATAAAAACTATGATATTCTTTCAAGTATTTAGTATCTTCAGAAAAGAAATCTAGCTTTTCACAAATATTCTTAAAATAACTATAGAATGATGCACATATATATAAAGCATCATAAAGTGTTGAAGTATCATCTAAATGAGTATAGATTGCTTCATTTACTTTAGCATCATCAGCTTCTTCATATAATCTTTCAAGTGTTTTTACTTGTTCATTCAATTGTACCTTTAAATTGTCCTTATTAACTTTTTTAGCAAATAAGAAGAATTTATTATCCTTACCATAGTATTGTTTGAACATCTTTTCCCTTTTTGTTTCCTCTGAAGCTATCTCTTTTAATTTATTACGATATACACCCTTAAATGAATCTCTATTACTATAACGTTTCTTAATATCTTCAATTATTGGACGATATTTATTGAATCCTTTAAGTTCAACAACAACATCTTTTATAGCACTAATCTCATCATTAAAATTAGTTTTACCTTTATCATCTAAATCATCATATTCTTGTTCGAATAAAAACTTATTAAAGCTTTTTCTTGAAGCCGGTGCACCATCCATATAATCATATATGGATAATGTACCATTAAAGAATTTATTACTTAGTAAGTATGAATCACGACGCATTTTATCTTTCATGTTATTTATCAAATCAGAATATGTACTAGACATCGTATCAATATTAACATTGCATCTATTAAGCAAATCCTCATTATGTTTATTATAATATGCTTCCAATTCCTTACTATATTTACTACTTAAGTATCTAATAGATAGTTTTAAATGAGTTATTAGATTTGGACATTCCCAATATAGTTTATCAAATATTTCTTTCATATCATCTTTAAATGTTTTTTTATTTAAACTATCAAAGAATACACACATATATTCATAACTATATACGGTATAATTAAAATCATCTGCTGATAACTTAATATTAGCTTTTTCAAACAATCTTATGATTTGTCCAATCAAAGCATTAACTTTAGAGAAATCAGATATACCATTATCATTAATATTGTTAACAACTTTATCAATATCTAGTTTCTCATAAATATCATTAATCGTATTATTATATTTAATTGTTTTTTTCAAAGCATTAATGCTACGATTAATCTCTACATATTGAGAAGTAGTATCTGTAGGTATCATATCATTTACCCTTTTATTAATCTCCATATAAATATCATGTGAAATCTTTGAATAAAAATCAATTCTTTCATTAACAAAGGCATTTCTGCTATTGATTGCATTATTATGGAACTTCTTCATCATTTTTTTAGTTCCTTCTTTAGATTCTAAAGGGAATTCTTCGATATATTTTTTATCTTTTTCAAAACTTTTTATAATATCATTCATAAAACTACTCCTCTTCTTGAACCAAAATACTATTATTTAAATATTTTATATGTTCATCTATTTTAGAAAAGAAGTCCATTAATTCCTCATTACTAAGATTTTCTAAATCTAATTTTTGCTTGTCTTTTTTATTGTCTTCCATCATGATTACCTCACTATCGAAAAAGACCCCATAAAATTGAGGCCCTTTTTATTATTTTTTTATGGTTCTGTTATTTCTCCTGGTGTTCCAGCACTATCTTTATTAGAGCTGAATTGAAGATTGAAATCAAGTTTTCCACCTGAAGCCCAGCTTTCACAGTCAACATCTTGTCCTTCAATCCACATATAGATTCTCATCTTAGTTATACCTGCTTCAAGAATAAAGATTTCTTTATAGTTATTTTCATCAATACCAGTTTGATTTGTTTGTAATGTTGGAGTTACTGGTGAGAAATAAGCTTCATCTTTAGAATTTACTGCTACTGGCTCGATAATAGGAGCTTTTACTCCAACATAAGCAAGTGGAGCAGCACCAGTTAATTGTGTAGTTAAACCATATGCTGTTTCAGCATTAGTTTTTCCTGTTGATGTATGAACATCAGCATTTGGTTCCCATATAATTGAACTTGCATTTGCTGTAATCTTTCCTTGAATTGCATCTTTAGATGAGTTAATATCTACTGCACCTTCATTGATAAATGCAACACGAGCAGCATTTTGAATTCCTTTATCAGCTGTTGCATCACCTGTTACATTAGAATTATGAGTTAAATAGATTTGTGTTCTCTCTTGTACTTGGAAGAATAAGTCAAAAGCTACATAATGACCTTCTGTACCTTGAGCTTCTGGATCAGCAACTGCTGTTAATTCATAAGTAGTACCAGATTCATCTGTATCCAATGAACCTAAGAACATCTTCATTAATCCATTTTCATCAACTTCACCAACAGTTGATACTGGTGATAAATATTTTCCATCTACATCACCTGCATTAATTGGTAATTGATTTTTATTTGTAGAATAAGATGAATCAGATCCAATAGTTTTTAAGATATCTTCATTAGTAACTATTGCTTTCCAATCAAGTCCATCTACAGAAATTTGTAATCCATTTGTAGCTGCTACATTAACATTTAATGTTGATACAGTTACAATTTTATTAGCAGTAAACCATGCATAAGATGTTGATGCTAAAACTCCACCAGTTAATAACAACATCAATATGGCTAATAATAATTTTCTTTGTTTTTTACTTTTCTTTTTTCCTTTTTCCATATTTTTATCTCCTTTATTATCTTACGATTCTTTCCTCTGTGATGTCCATATGCATTTTGATTCCTCCACCTAATAGTTCGTTATTACAATCAGGATCATCTCCCTCAATCCAAACGACTACTGTGAAGTGATCTTTATCACCGGGATTAAAATTCTTTCTTTCCTCTAATACTGCAATATTATCTGAGAAAAACTTTTCAGTTCCTTCTTCTGCTTCATTAGTTTGCGTATTAGGCTTAGCATAGATTTTCTTTTCACCATTGTGATAAATCATTATTCTTATAGCATCATCCAAATCTCTTATAGTATCATCGACGTCAATCTCATACCAATAATTGATTGGATTGCTTCCGGTATGAACTAAGTAGAAGCTATATGCAACATAATTAGTTCCATTATGTGAACCATCAGCTTCTGTATCTACATCTTCACTTATCCAGTTCACAGAGATATTGTCCATGTACTCGGCAGCATAAGCAGATAACTTCCTGCTTTTATTTTCTAATGAACCATCTTCCGATAAAAATATACTACTTTTAAGCATATCTTTGTCTACACTAATTGAGAAATTCGTTTCATTGTATACTATATATAATATCGAATACGATATCATAAATATCAACAATAGAACTAATAAAACAGCGTGGGCAATCCTAGAAAATATTTTTTTCTTATGAATCTTATCTGCAGTAGTAGAAACGTTATAGTCTCTTTTCATAAATACCGCCAATCTTTTTCTTAAGATAAAAACTTAACTTATGAGTAAGCAGTTTTCTACCCTACTACTATCTTAATTCTAATTTAGTTTTGTTACATAATCAATCTTTTTGTCAATAAATGTCGTTATTTGACAAAAGCTTTTCACACTTTAATCTCTTATTTGAAAAATAGATATTACTATGTTAGTATTATTATAGTGGTGATAACATGAAAAATGGTAGAATAATCAAAGCAGTACTGATATTATTTATTCTATTAGATGTAGTATTTTTAATTCAATCCACTTATGCTAAATATCGAAAGAAAATCGATCAAAACATTGATATTGGATTAGCTAACTGGAATATTAAGATTAATAATGAAAGTATTGCAGATAAAGATACTATTGAAGGAGAAGTAATTCCAACATTTGAAGAAAATGAATTTGTTAAAGAAAATAAATTAGCTCCTGGTATAAAGGGTTATTTTGATATTACTATTGATGCCTCAGAGGTTGATGTATCATTTTATTACAATTTGAGTGTCATAGTTGAAGATGCTGAATTATATCCTGATATAAAAGCATATGGTTATACTATTGATCCTGAAAATAATACCGAGATAATAGATTATAATGGCGAAAGTATTGAAGGAACAATCGATCATAATGCTCCATTAACAAAGATAAGGATATATAT
>CAMXBB010000140.1 GCA_947179265.1 uncultured Bacillota bacterium | reverse complement strand
ATTATTAGCATTATTTTCAAGATAAATATCATAGTACTCACTTACATTTCCAAATTTATCAGTTAATTCTTCTGATAATTTAAATTCTTCAACCCTTAATGTTTTAGCATCTTTAACGTCACTTGAAGGTAATTCAACAGACACTTTATTTGACGAGAATTTTGTATAGTCTTTATTTACTGGACTATTTGCATTTTGATTATTATTGTTATTGCTTGAGGTGTTACTGTTTTGATTATTACCTTGGTTGTGATTGTTGTTACTGTTGCTATTATTGTTATTATTGTTGGTATTGTTATTTTGATTATTGTTATCATCATCGTTTGGTTTATCTTTTAATGAATCAATAACAGCAGTTAATTTTGCAGTATTTCCTGCTAAATCATGAAATACAATGTCATAATTTCCATTATATTTGAATTCATAAATACCTATTCCTTCTTCAAAGATAATTTCTTCACTAGGGTTTATAACTTTTACAATAACTCTATCATCTTCTTTTTCATACTTCAATTCCGCAGTCGGTGCCACTTTATCTATCCAGTGTACCTTAGCTGTTAAAGTATTTGTGTTTCCTGCTGTATCTTTAAATTCATAAGTAAATTCTCCGTTTTCACTAAATGTATAAGATTTACTTCCATTGTTGTTAGTAACGATAGCGTCTTCATTGAATTCAATATTTACTGTTACATCTTTATTTGTTGTTCCTGTTATATCGTAAAATAATGTGCCAACTGGGGCTGTAGAGTCTATCCAATCAACTTTTGCAGTTGCACTACCTCTATTTCCTGCTATATCCATAAATTCGAAAGTAAATTCGGCATTATCATAGAATTCATAAGTAAACGTATTCATATTAATAATGATGTTTCCGTTTGCATCTTTGATATTTGCATCTTTATCTATCGTATATCCTTCCATTATATTGCCATCTATATCTAGGATATTTCCGTCTTCATCTAGGCTAAAGTCACCATTATTAGTAACTATTACCTCTTCACTCGGTTTTAAAGTTGCAATTACACTCTTGTTAGTTTTAGTATTTGTGCTATATTCAATAGTTGCAGTTGGAGCTTCTTTGTCTATCCAATCAACAGTAGCTGTAGCAGTTCCTTTTTCGCCAGAAGCATTTTCAAATTCAAAAGTAAATTTACCATTTTTCTTAAAGGTATATGTATCCTTTCCACCATTATTGGTGATAGTAACAGGCTCACTCGAATTTCTTAGTCTTGCTAAAACATCTTTATTTGTTTTAGTTTCAATATCAAATCCTATAGTCGCAGTTGGTATGACTTTAGTTTGTTTAGTTACATCTTTGAAGATATTTACCATAGCAATATTGGCAAACATATTGTGAGTATCCATTTCTATTTTTACATATTGACCATAGATACTTTCTTTAAAGTCAATTACTCTTAAAGCTATTTGTTTATTGGGACAATTTTCAATTTTTCCTGCTTCTTTCCAATTTTCATTATCTTCACTTACATATATTCTAGCATTTTTAATATAATCTTCTACTTTGTAGTTAGACTGTATAAATTCTACTGCTGATACATATTTTGGACTTTCTAATTTTATAGTTATAAATGGTTTATGCTCTGTATCTTTTCTTACATCTACAGCAAAGTCTGTATGCCAGAATGTATTAATATTACCATCTATAGCATTTGGAGCGTAGAATGGTCTTTTACTGTCTTTAGATTGACTAGAATATTCATGTATTGATAATTGAGAGACTGTTATATATCGTCTAGTATCAGGTTGGTTATCCTCTGTGAATGTAAATTTAAGAGCTTCACTCGGTAAAGCATTACCTACTGCGCCGTTTCTTACGTATAATGTTTTATTTCCGATATTATCAGGTGCTGCAGTAGCGTAAGATGTCCATTCTTCATCTTCATTATGACGCCATTCATAAGTTAATCCGACTCCTACTACACGATTCTCCAAATCATTACCATATAATGTATTCGATATGTTTCCTTTTACAATATCTATTGTATATACTGGAGTAGATTCGTTAAGACCTACGATGTATATTTTAATATCATCTACATCGTTGATTTTAGCAAGTTCTTCTTTTGATAATTTGAAGGCATGCGATAAAGTTCCTGTTGATTTAGTAACTCCACCATCTAAACTGTATTTCCACATAAGGTCTGTAAAAGTGTCATAATCTTTTGATAAGACAATCTTTCCGGCATTAGCACCATCAAATGAGAACGATGCAAGTTTATTATTGGTTGAACCAAGTCGAACACTAGCAATTTGTTTGCCAGCTGTAGATGGCGCAGAAGATTTAGCACGAAGTAAAGCATTATAGTATTTTTGATCAATATCTACTCTATCAACACCATTTAAATATGGCTTGATAATTTTTATTAAATCACCCATTGCCATCGGATAAAAAGTATAATTTTCTATTATGTCTAAAGCCAATCTGTGCCATTCTGCACTCGTTTTATTTAAAGCTTTATACATTTGAATTTTGTAATCGTAACTATCTAAATTGATATTATTTACTTTTAATGCTTCATTATATAGTTTTAATTTATCTTCTTGATTTGTAAAAGAATTAGCTAATAAATTTAAGTATACTGAAGCTTTGTATGCAGCGTAATTATTAAGGTTATCTTGAGCTAGATAAATATATGCAGCACTATCTCCGTATTTACTTCCACTGATACTAGATAAGGTAAATGATTTACCTGACCAGTTAAATAATGTTCTAGTTCTATTTCCGCCACCCCAAGAATTAGCAGTTTTTCCCCATCCGAAGATGTTACCTGTAATATCCCAAGAACCTTTACCTGTTCCATCACTATTTGCAGCTTTATAGAATAAGGCACTTTCATGACTTGGCTGATAAACACTAATCGAAGGACGTCCCATACCGATAATTACACTCTTAGCAGTACGAGCTTGATTCCAGCAGATACCTCCAGCATCCATAACCATCCAAAATCTAGTAATATTATCAGCAAAAGGAACACCATACTCTTCTAAATGCCATTTATTCTCATACTTTCCCTTGTTAGCTATATCATAAAGATGAGGTTTCGCCGATTTACTATAATTTGGCTTAACATATTGAACATATGAATAAACACCAGTAGCATATTTTTTAGCTCGTCCAATATAGTTCATCCATTTTAACTCATCGTTTCTAGGACTATCGTTCATTATATAACGAAAGAATTCAACATGATAAGTTTTCCATCCATTTCCATAAAGAAATAAACCATTATCATATAATTCTTTGATAATTGTAAATCTTTCAACATAGTCATAAGTAGGACTTTTATGACTGAACGTTAATGGTGAAGATAATTTATTAGTAGAACGAGCAGCGGCTAGTCCTATTAGCATCTTTTCATAAACATCACCATTTTCGCCATTAAGTTCGTTTTTATATACTTTGTATATGTTTGTTAAAACGGTAAAGAAAGCATCAATATTAGATATTTCGCCAACTTCTACACACTCTTCCAAGACTCTAGTGTTGCCTGTAATCCAATCAAATACTTCTTTGTATTGTTTTTCGAAATTGACTAATAAATTGATTTTTTCATAACCTACTTTTCTAACAAATTCTCTTTCCATAATTAGGCGATGAGCACTTTCAGTATTATAGTCATAATTTGGACTAGTCAATATTTTATCATAATAAGTTAAATCTTTTAATTTATCATAATCGACAAATGGTTCTTCTTTATAACCTTCGATTGTCAATTTAGCATTGGCTATTACACAATAATCATTGGTACTCTTGCCATTTGGATCGACATATATTCTTAAATATTTTTGACCTGTAATATCTAAATTTAGATCTACGGCATCTTCTCCTGCAAGAATGTCTTTTGTTTTTTGGAGTAATACCCAATTTTCACCATCACTAGAAACAAATATTTCGAAGTGGACATTACTAACTGAAGTTTTGTTTGCATCTACTCCTACTTTAGCCGTAAATTTAGTATACTTATTTGATAAATCCTCGATATTATAAGTTAATTGCCCTTTAGCATAAACTCCCATACCTTTTAAGTAAGTTCTAATTTTACCATCAGTGTTTACTTTGATGGCTCCACCCTCAGGATTTTTATCTTTTTGAACAGAATGTCCTGACCAGCCGTTGTAAGACCAGTTGTTAGCTGTTATATATTCTAGGTCTGATAAATAAACATACTCTTTTATTTCAGACTCTTCATATATTGTATTTGCAAGAACTACATTGGGATTACTTGTCGAAAAAAAAGGTATGTTAAACAAAATAGATATAATAAGAAACATGGTACTCAAGATTAGTGTTATCTTTCTCTGTGGTAAAAAAATCTCAAATGTGTCCTTCATATAACTTCTCCCTCTGTTATTAAA
>CAMXBB010000139.1 GCA_947179265.1 uncultured Bacillota bacterium | reverse complement strand
TATATAATATAATTATATTGGTGGTGGAATTATGGACGAGTGTAAATGCCGACATCGAAAAACACATCGAGGAGAAAAAGATATAGAACTAATTAATAATCGTTTGAATAGAATCGATGGTCAAATAAAAGGTATTAAGAAAATGATAAATCAAGATGTCTATTGTAATGATGTTTTAATACAACTTGCTTCTGTAGAAAAAGCTATAAGAAGTTTATCAAATATAATATTAGAAGATCACTTATATAGCTGTATAAATGATGATTTGGAAAATGGAAATCTTGAATCTATTGATGAAATAGTTAGCTTATTTAAAAGGTTTAATAAGTAGAAAGGTTTACTCATGAAAAAAATAGTTTTGAAAATTGATGGTATGACCTGCAGCGCTTGTTCATCAGGGTTAGAAAAATATTTAAATAAACAAAACGGTATAATTAGTGCGAATGTTAATCTAGTTTTATCAATTGCAACTATTGAATATGATAGTATCAATATAAAAAGAATTGAAAGTTATATCGATGAAGCAGGATTTAAAAGTTTGGGTGAATTTAAAGGAATCGATGATATTGATATTGATAAATCTGATAAGACAAAATTAATAATATTGGGTCTTTTTATCATATTTATTATGTATGCATCTATGGGATACATGGTAAATCTACCACTTATTCCTTTAATCAATCATCATAATCCCATAATTCTTTCTAGCTTAATGTTTTTATCGACTCTTATCTTTTTAATATATGGTTATGACATCTTAAAAAGTGGAATAAAGAATTTAATACATAAGATGCCAAATATGGATACTTTAGTAATGTTTAGTGTCGTATTTAGCTTTCTATATAGTATATATGGTTATATAAATATCATTAATGGACACTATGAATATCTTCACAACCTTTATTTTGAATCTACTTGTATGGTTCTTTATTTTATAAAACTTGGAAGGTATATCGAAAACATTAGTAAGGATAAAACCAAGGATGCTATAAAAAAGTTAGTTACGATTACACCTCAAAGTGCATATCTAATAATCAATGGTGAAGAAAAGCAAGTATCGATTGATGAAGTAAAAGTTGATGATGTATTGATTTGTCGAACTGGTGAAAAAATTGCTGTTGATGGTATCGTTGTAAGTGGTAAAAGTTATGTTGATGAAAGTTTCATTACTGGAGAATCAAAACCTGTTATAAAAGAAAAAGATAGTAAGGTAATTGCTGGATCTATTATGTATGATGGAGTCATCGAATATCGAGCTAAAAAGATTGGTAAGGAATCAACAATATCAGAGATAGTTAAGTTAGTTGTAGAAGCTACTAATACTAAAAGTAAGATTCAAAAGTTAGCCGATCGTATCAGTGGATATTTTGTCCCTACAATAATTCTTATAGCGATATTAACTTTTATAATTCAAATCATTATAAGTGTCCCATTAAATGATGCTCTTACTCATATGGTTACTATATTAGTTGTTGCATGTCCATGTGCTTTAGGCTTAGCAGTTCCTTTAGTGGTTGTTGTAAGTAATGGATTATGTGCTAGTAAGGGATTATTTTTAAAAAGTGGTGAAACTTTAGAAAAAGCTCGTAATATCGATACAATAATATTCGATAAAACAGGAACTCTAACTTATGGTAAGTTGAATATTTTTAAAGTATTTAATTATTCTGAATATAAAGATGATATTTTATTAAATATCGTTGCTAATCTAGAAAGTAATTCTTTGCATCCAATAAGTACAGCCTTCAAAGTTAATAAGAAATTAAAGGTAAGCAACTTTAAAACTTTAAATGGTATTGGTATTTATGGAGAGTGTGATAATAAAAAATACTATTTAGGAAATGATAAGATACTAGCACAGCTTAAAATTAGGAATAACTATAAAAAGGATTATTGCTATTTAGTAGATAATGGATGTAGTATCATCTATGTAATAGAAGATAACGAAGTTATTGCATTAATTGGTGTAAGAGATGTTATTAGAGATGATATGGTGAATATTATAAAGAAATTTAATGATAATAATATTGAAGTAATTATGTTAACTGGTGATAATAAAGATACTGCTAAGGAAATTGCATCTGAACTAGGAATAAAAAAGGTAATAGCAAATGTTTTACCTAAAGAGAAAGCTAGTCATATTAAAGATTTAATAGATAAAGGTAAAAAGGTAATTATGGTTGGTGATGGCATAAATGATGCTCCTGCTTTAGTAAATGCTACTATTGGTGTAAGTATCAACGATGGTACTGATGTTGCTATGGATTCAGCAGATGTAATACTAATGAATAATGACATGAATAATATTTTAGATCTTATCGATATCAGTAAAAAATCATATAGAGTAATTAAACAAAATTTATTCTGGGCATTTATCTATAATTTATGTATGATACCTATAGCAATTGGATTATTCAGTAGCTATGGAATAACAATGAATCCAATGTTTGGAAGTATAGCAATGATTTTTAGTAGTTTAACAGTTGTATTAAATTCATTAAGATTTGGGAGAGTGAAAAAATGAAAAATATTGAATTGAATATTGATGGAATGCATTGTGAAGGATGTGTTAATCGAATCAATAATGTTGTATCTAAAATTAAAGGTGTTGATTCTTTTAATGTATCTTTAGAAGAAAAAAAGATTACTTTATCAGTAAAAAAAGATAATGTAATCGATGAAGTAAAAGAAAAAATAGAAAATCTAGGATTTACTATTTCTTACCAGTCTTGATTAATTCAAGACTTTTATTTTTTACTTTTGTATAATAGAATTGTAAAAGACAGTGATTTAAAATTCTAACTAAATTCTCCTTTGTGGGGATGTAACAACCAACATATCACTATTATAATCGTGTAAAAGAAGGGATGATTATAATGAATCAAATTAAGATTGGAAAGTATATTCAATTAAAACGAAAAGAGAAAAAGATAACACAGGAGCAACTAGCAGAGAAACTAGGAGTATCTAATAAAACCATTTCCAAATGGGAGTGTGGAAGAGCACTTCCTGACTATTCTTTAGTAGAAAGCTTATGTAGTGTACTCGAGATATCTACTTCTGAATTATTTAATGGAGAAAATAATGTATTGGATGATAGGGCGATGATTGAAATGCTAGAAAGAATTCAAAGTCTTGAAAATCAAAAATATACAATATATGGAATACTCATAATTATTTTAGGTATTGCATGCTTTTGTCTATCACATTTTATTAGTGGAAGTGAAGTTGAAGACTTTATATCTGGGACTTTCTTAGGAATGGGAATAGGTGAGATGTTAATTGGGGTATTTGTAACAGTAAAGTTTATATCTAGACAATGTTAGTATGATATACTACTTGTATAATAAGAATTATATAATTGGTTATGGAAAATCATCAACATTATAGGATATTAGTTAGATGTTAAGAATAATTGCGCAAGTTCCATAGAAAATTGGTAGAATATAAAAATCAAAAATAGTAAGATTCTTGTGAAAGGAGAGATATTTATGAATTTAGGTAATAAGATTGTAGATTTAAGAAAGAAGAATAGTCTTTCGCAAGAAGAATTAGCAGAAAAGGTTGGAGTTACAAGACAGACGATATCCAAATGGGAATTAGAAGAGACAACACCAGATATTAATCAAGCAAAGAAATTATCACAGATATTTAAAGTCAGTTTAGATGAATTAACTGATAATGATGTTAGTGCTATATTAGTTGAAAAGGTAAGTAATACTGAAAAACTAGCGGGAATAACCATAAAAATATTAAAATGTTTTGGTATTTTTTTACTAGTTCTATTTATTATCGACATAATAGTTTTGGGCATCTTTATAATCACGAGAATAAAAAGTGCTGAAGAGCGAAAACTAGCAGGTAAATATACTATTACATGTACTTTAGATAATGAAGAATATCTATATGAATGGGAATATAATAAGAATTACCAAATAATATATGCTGGTGGTGATGGTTGGATTAGCAATCATACCGATGTCGATAAATATGACAACGCCAATAAAGCAATAGCACATGTAGAAGATTGGTTTAAAGATCATAATGGAAAATGTTTAGTTAATAAAGATGATTATAAATTAGCAGAATAGATCATATTTATGATTTATTCTTTTTTTTAGAATCAAACTTAATGAGACTACACTTACTACATCAGAAGCATGTACAAGTAAGTCAAGTCAAAGACTTTTGACAGACAAGATAGAATCCTTCATATAAAATGTAATTGGAGGTGCAAAATGAAATTTTGGATAATTTGGATATTATTTATCTGTATCGGAGGAGGATGCTCTTTGGCTGGTACTTGGTGGAGCAAAAAGAAAAAAGATAAAGATGAGTAATCAATTAGAAAGTGAATCGTATAAGATTTACTTTTTTTATGATATACTTAATAT
>CAMXBB010000138.1 GCA_947179265.1 uncultured Bacillota bacterium | reverse complement strand
TATATAATTTTTATATGGTGAGTATAATGAAAAAAATAGTTCTTGCTTTTTTATTATTAAATATATGTTTATTTGAAGTAAATGCGCTTGAAGCTAATCGAAAAAAAGTTGATCTCATTAAATGTGAAGATGCATTATCATCATGGGTGAATATTGATGGAGTAAAAACACGTATACGACTTATTGCAACTGATACATCCGATGGAAAATTAAATAGTGAAATCGATGATTATGTATGTAATACTTTAGAAAAAGCAACAACAATTGAATTAGTATTTGATCCTAATAATAAAACTTTAGATGAATATAATCGTTTAAATGTTTGGATTTATGTAGACTCAAAACTATTGCAAGAAGATTTGATAGAAAAAGGTTATGCTCAAGTTAATTATGTTAATGGTGAGTATTTGTATTTAAATAAATTATGTGATAAACAAAGGCAAGCTATTCAAGATGGAATAGGGATATGGCAATATCCAAATCAAGTAGAAAAATATTGTAATAGTGGAATAAATATTGAAAATAATTCATCTAATGAAGTAGTAGCAGAAATTCAAAACAAAAGGAAAGATTATTCAAATTTATACGATATGATAAGTCTATATCTTTTCATAATCGTATTAGGTATAATAATAAAATTAAAGAGGAACTAAAATGGTAAAAGACAAATTAGACATTGTATATGAAGACAAAGATATTATTGTAATTAATAAACCAGCCCATCTTCTAACAGTTGCAACTGAAGATGAAAAAATTAATACACTATATCATAAGGTATATGAATATTTAAAACGTAAAAATAAGAATAATAAAGTTTTTATTGTTCACCGCTTAGATAAAGATACTTCAGGTTTGGTATTATTTGCTAAAAATGAAAAGCTAAAAAAAGAGTTACAAGATAATTGGAATGATTGTGTTAAGACGCGAGAATATATTGCAATTGTAGATGGTTTTGTAGATCCTTTAAAAAATACTATTAAGGAGTATTTAAGGGAGACAAGTACCTATCTGACTTATGCAACAAAAGATAATAGTGGTAAAGAGGCCATAACAAAATATGAGGTAACAAAAAGGTTTAAGTCGCATTCAATTTTAAAAATCAATATTTTGACTGGTAGAAAAAATCAGATTAGAGTCGCAATGCAAAATATGAATCATCCTATAATAGGTGATAAAAAATATGGATCAAATAAAAATCCATTGAGAAGATTATGCTTACATGCAAGTAAACTAGAATTACTTGATCCACGTACAAATAAATTAATAACTTTTGAATCAAAAATTCCAAGGGAGTTTAATATATTTGAAAAATAAAAGGAGCTATATATAAGCTCCTTTTATTATAAAAGATTATCCTTATCATCTTGTGAAAATTCAAGAATATCTCCAGGCTGACATTTTAATGTTTTGCATATTGCTTCTAAAGTTGAAAATCTAATTGCTTTTGCTTTTCCTGTTTTCAAATTAGATAAATTAGCTGTAGTAATACCGACATTAATAGCTAAATCTTTTAAAGAAATCTTTCTATCTGCCATCATTCGATCAAGTCTAACAATTAATCCCATAAACATCACACCTTACTTTCTAATCACATTATATCATATTTTTATTGAATATCAATAACTATTTGTTGTAATTTTCGTAATAATCTCTTTCGGCCAGCATATCAGCCAGGTTAATTAAGTCATCTTCATCAATATCTGCCATCATACTTTCTATGAGATATAGTAGCTCATGGATATCCTTACATTTCCTATAATCAATATTATAATTTTCTAGTATTTCCATTTGCTCTGGAGATAGGTATAGATTATTGTGTATTTTGGTAAGCATCGTATAATCTGGATTAAAATCCATTTGAAGTTTACTTGTATCAATTTCTTGCATATTACACCTCTAGATAGAATTATATCATTATTTTAAATAAAAAGAGTGAAATTAATCACTCTTATTTATTCCTTAAACATAAAGCTAGGTCATGAGACATATCTTTACTTTGACCAAATTGTACATGATTTGTTGGAACGTATAAAACATTATCATCTTTTACTTCATCCATTAGGTATGAGTAAGCTAGATTTTGTGTTGTATGTCCTGAAAGATAATCCATATATCGATCCATTGTTATAGCACCAGTTCCAACTAATTTACTAGGATTTTCTTTATGCATTTTATCAAAGTCTTCTTTTAGTTTTTTACTAAAAGCATACAAGTAAGCAAACATCATAGTACCATTATCAGTAAGATGAGGCAGCATGGCATTAATTACAAAGTCACGATATTCTTTAGCAATTTTTCTAGATACTTTGTCATTATAATTTAAATATTCATAGATGTTAGAAAATGTCATTCCATCATATTTTCTAGAACCTATAACTTTTGGTAAATTCAATAGATCACTATCTAGATAATTGATTTTTACATCCTTACTTCTTTCTTGAACTTTTTTGTACGCACTACCTCGTAGATATGAGTTAATTGATATTACAAGATCACGATCTAGTTTCTTGTAAGTATACAAAAAGTCTTTTATTAATTTTCCAGCCATCTCAACAGGTAAAGAAGAATATATTCCGTACCAATATATTAAACTATCTTCTGGTAAATCCTCAGCAAATTTAGCAAATGTAAAAGCGCTAAAATTAGAATAGAAATCTAGTAGTTCTGGTTTGCTTAGATTTCTTTGTGCTGCTAATTTCAAGTTGGTAGCGTGCTTTGTAAGTGGATTAGAATCATAAACGTCAATCTCTTCTGCACCTGCTTCAATAGCATTTAAAACTTGATCACCACTGGCACCAATTGTTAAGAATGTCTTTGGAGCATCGAACACTTTGTAATATGATCTCATATCTTCAGTAGCTGATACATATAGAGATTCATATGCTTCTGTCTTTTCAAAAGGTGATTCCCCTGTAATCATTTTTAACATTCCATAGTCGGGACTATTTCTTAACATTAAAGCTAGTGTAGCTTCAATTTCTTTAATTGTTCTTTCTTTTAGTTTTGCGTCCATAATAACTTCCTTTCATCAGACCAAGCAGATATCACTTTGTCAGGGCAAAATCTTAAATGATATAATCTTTCCAATCTTATTAATTCCATGTCATAGTATCCAAATTCTTCTATTACTCTTCTTTCTATCTCTTCAACATTTGATTCTTCTTCATAGATTTGTAACATTTTTAATTCAGGATCAATTGTATGTATAAGTAAGACAAATTTGGCTTTTAAACTTCCTAAATTTACCTTTCTTTTCTTTGCTAATATATTATAGGAAAGAGTATGAATACTATTTGGATCTTCAACGGAATCCTGATATTCTTGAGATATCATCTTAATTCTTTCAAATTCTTCATCAGTAACACTTTCAAATGTTCTAACTAATTTAGATACTCTAAGTAATGATGTTGTAGCATCTCCTTTAAAATTACTTACAAGTCCATCGTATTTTACTATCTCATCAAAGTAAACACTTTCATATTTTAATAATTTACTATCATAGAATCCCATTTGTTCTCTCATACTTCCAGTAAAATTATGAAGTTGTTCACTTCGTGCTTTTTCTAATTTTCTTTTTTTACTTTTAGGAGCAGCTTCTATCTCTTTTACAGAAATTATACCCATATTAAGATAAGTCTTTAAATATACCAAATCAGGATCACAAGCTAATATGAAAAATAAAACTTGTTCATCAAAAGATGGCATTCTAACATGAGCTCCAGCTGAACCTAGAAACTCTAATACTTTCATATATCTATTTATATCAGTCTTTTTGTCTTCTTCGTCTTCAAAAAACTTTTTGATTAATTCCTTGATTTCTTCTCTTCGTTCTTCAGTTATTGCACCAAATCTAGTAAATGAAACTTCCCTAGCAAAAAAACTATTTCTAGGAATTTTATAGTCATAATAATATAGCATAAAAAAATCAACCCCTTCTTTTGAGTGCATATTATACAAAAAAATAATAAAAAATGCAAATTTAAAAAATAGATAGGTGAACTATCTATTTTATCAATTCCATTAAATTAGCTGTGTTTAAGAAATAATAACCAGCTATAACAATAATTGTAAACATTATTATAAAGAATAATAGTGGAACAAAATCCTTTATAGTAATCTTTTGATCTTTCTTTTCTACTATCTTAATCTTTTTAGCATTTTCAGGAATCATTGAATTAACTATCTCAATTGTCTTATCTAATTCTTCATCTTTATAAATCTCTTCTTCTTCTGGTTGAAGAGGAATAAGATTGGTGTTTACCAAATCTTCATCTACATCATAATAATCTTCACCATGGATACTAATTAATATGTTTTCAACTTCTTCATCAAAATTAGAAACTAAGTTATTATTAGCATCGAATAATTTAACAGTCTTAGTATCCATCCAATCACTCCATAACTAGTATTAATA
>CAMXBB010000137.1 GCA_947179265.1 uncultured Bacillota bacterium | reverse complement strand
TTTTACTTTAGGGGATGTTGTATCCACAATATTTAAATGTACTATTTCGGATTTTCCCCCAAAACTAAATTCAAGTTTATATTCACCAGTTTTATTTAAATCTATCTTTTCAATATCAGTTAAACATTTACTTCTCTTTAAATATAGCTTATTGACAACAAATAGATTTAAATCTAAGTCCTCACTACCAGCTTCAATTGTTACGTCTTTAAACTTAGGTTGATAAATAAATATAAGAGCTACAACAATTAAAATAATAGAAATACCTATTATTATGCTGATATACCATCCTCTTTTCATTCCAATCATCTACTTTACTACTAAAATATCTATACTTTTGTAATACTCTTACTCTTTTTTTAGAGTCATCACTTCTCTATGACATTATATATCAAATTAGAGTTTTCATCAACATAAAACCTTTTCTTAAAAATGTATTTGATATATGCTATAATAGATTTATTAGATGGAGGTTTTATAATGCAAGATTGTTTTATTGAAAGAGAAAGTACACCAGCATTGTATATAGATAGTAATGGAAATCGTCAATACAATACTGAGAAAGAAGCATTCTTTTTAAAAAATACTAGTGGTGATGTTGTATCTCAAGGATATTTATGTATGGTTAGCCTTGGTGATGACCATTATGCTGTTTGTGATTTAATAAGTGAATCTAACTTATGTGGATACTATGATGAATATGATATCATTAATGGAGATTTTAAAACTACTGCTCCAAAAATGAAATGGGGAATTATAAGACTTAGTAGAACAAAATCTGGAAATATTATTCCTAGAGCTGAAGTTTTTGTTGTTCCGTATATATACGATAGAATAAGCTCAAATAACTCAAAGACTGCAACTGTTCAATTCAATGGAAAATATAGTTATGTTGATTTAGATATTGAAAGAGATTCTTATGGAAAGCAACTAGTTCCATGTATATTAGAACATGCTGTTCCTTTTGATGTTGATATCGAAGGATTTGCTGAATGTAGTATTGAAGAAAAAGTTGGATATCTTCCTAGAGATACTAAACCTTGTAAAATGTTGGACTCTTCTACTCTATTAAGTGAATCCCAAGCTAATGCTTTGGCTAAGTTCTTTAGTGATAATGAAAACTCTTTTGAAGCCCAAAGTGCTGTATTCTCATACTTTGCACTAACAGGTGTAAAAATAGAAGATGCAAGAAAACTAAAATTAGAATATACAGGAAAATAAAAGAAATATTGCACAATATTTCTTTTTATGTTAAAGTGTATGTAGATGAAGGAGACTTCATATAATAAAAATGGGAACATTCAGTTTTTTGTTTATTGAATGTCTACCCAAAATCGTGTTAGACATTTAATCTATTAGATTAAGTGTCATTTTTCTTTTTATAGGTGATACTATACTTTTGATTTGAATAGTAGAACTATTAGTAAGATTATAATTATGATTAAAGATGAGATCAAAAAATCTTTCTTTCCCATAATTTAAACCTCCTCTCTATAGAGATAGAGGCTGACACTCAACAGCTGATGTTCCTAAGTGCAGTATAGCTTAATATTTTAAGCAAATCAACGTATTTATATCAACTTCTTTATAAAAGTTTCTATTTTTAAACAAATTAAAAAAATCCGTTAGTTTATGACAAGATAAAAGCATAGAATTTAATCTATGCTTTTAAAATTGTACAATCTTTTTAGGATTATATATTACTCCATTTATTCCAATAAATAATGCATATCTACCAGTTAGATTAACATTGAATATTCTATTTTTATTTGTAATATTTTTGTCTTTATATAAAAGAGAATATGCTTTTCCATTTGATGATACAAAATATAAATTTATCTCATCATCTTCTTTAATAACATAATCAGTTTCAAATGTATTTTGGGTAAACTTTAAAGTATTAATCCATTCATATGATTCATCTAATTTTAATTCGTTACTATTTGTTATGGTCAATTCATCTTCTTTAATCTCATTATAGATATTTAATTGTTTTAAATCAATATTAGAAGTTTTAGAATTATATAAAGGATGCTTAAATGCACGATATTTTCCCTCTTCACATTTAGCTTCAAATATAATATTATCTTCACTATCTAGTTCAACCAATAAGGCATAGATATTATCAGGATTTGCCTCACTATTAGATAAAGTGGCATTCTTATCTTTTCGATATTCGTCCTTTAGTACATATCCAAAGTCAACAAACTTATTATTATTTTCATCAATTCTTATAGAACCATATTGATGAGAAAATAATTCTTTATTGGCATCATAAGACCAAACTAACTCAGCTTTCTTATCAATAATTTTATAAGCTTCGGCACGAGAATAATTATTTTTATAAGCACTTACTTTGTCTTCTCCGCCAGCTTCAAATCCTTTAAAACGTAAATATCCATTATTAAAGAATGCTATTAAGCCATCTTTAGTAATTTGTGGTGAATGTTGTCCATAAGGATATTTATCTTTTTCACTTACTACCTTATATTCATCCCAACACTCATTTTTAAATACTTCATTACTAGGATCAGTAAAAATCCAATTTAAAGTTTTAGTTTTATAATTTATTGAAAATACGGTATCAATTCCTCTAAAAGAAATAATCATTTCATCAGTATCTTCATTATAATAAAAACCATTTCTTATAGCTTTTTGACCTAAATAAACCTCTTCAAAACTAGGATCAATTTTCTTAAATAATTCTAATAGATTTATATCATTAACCTTTTTACCTGTCTTTAAATCTAGTTCATAGATTACTTGTTCTTTTATATAGACAGGAGTGTTACCTCCTGCTGCTAAGATATTACCATTCTTTAGAGTTTGAAATTCAAAAGAATAACCATTTTCAGGTAAATAGTAATTATATATTTTACCTAAATAGTCCATTTCAAAGAAACCAACAAAATTCTCAGCAAATTGACCTTGAGCAGTACCAATTAAGAAATGCCCATTTTCTAACCATTCAACATCCATACGCATATTTTCTGTAAAATAGAATCTTAATTTACCATCAGTATCCCATCCTGTTAACCAAGTTTCATAAGATGCTACAGTAAAATAAATGTTAGAGTTGTCTAAAGTATCACTTTTCTTTAATATCTCTAATGGATATTTAATATTTGCTTTTTCTGTCTTAATCTTAATTTCTTTAGTCTTACCATTACTTACTAATTTTATTATATTTTCATAATCTTCATATAAACCATATATGGGAATTATATGTGTATTAGAAGCTTCTATAGTTGTCATCAAACGATTATTGATATACACTTCTACTTTATTTTTGGATTTATCAGTATAGATTATCACTGCTGATAAAGGACTTACTCCATAGGGATTAAGTTCAACATAAGGATTATCAAATGTAAATTTATTATCTCTACTTGCCTCATCTAATCTTCGGTTGGCTTCTTTTTGTTTTTCAACCATTGAAAGAATTGCTGGTATCTCATCACCATCAAAATATGAAGATACATATTTGGTTTCATTATAACAGATTATACATAAGACCAAACTAATAACAATCAGTAGTGTTATTGGAACAACAGCAATTAATGTATTCTTTTTCATTTAATTACTCCTTTTCAGCAAAATATCTTGTAATAGGATTGGCAGTTACAGGAAGTTCTTTTTTCTTTTCAACTACTACATCATCATTTCCTGTAAAAGTAACTTCAATACTATTGTAAATAGATGCTCTAGTATTTGCCGCAAATTTTACACTATTATCACTAATATTTAAAGAATAAACAAAGTTTTCAACAATAGCATTATAGTTGTCAACATTTTTTTCGAACATTACATTCATTTTTACACTATTATTAACAGAAAGTGAATATCCGTTATTTACAATGCTTATATTAACGATTTGATCATTATACATCAATCTATACTGCTTATCATCGATAGTAATAATATAATCATCAATAGTTAAGGTAATATCTTTTATTTCTTTTGAGAAAATATTCTTTTTATTTATTGTCATTTCAGCTTTCGTAAAATCTGAATTAAAAAACTTATTAATAGAATCAATATCTAAAGTAGCATTTATCATGGAACCTTCATCATTCTCTTTTTCAATTACAAATACATCACTATTGTTACTATTTCTAAAATTATTAATAAAATTTAAAAGATTAGCATCTAATTCTAATTTAGTATAACCTTCACTATCTGAAAAATATAAAATATTATCTTCTAAAGCATATTTGTATTTAAAATCTTTAGGAAATGATTCTCCGTGTGCTCCCTTATAATTAGCTTTTATCTCTACATTTCCTTTTGTAGGTATTTTATACTTATTAGTATAGTTACTAATACTTTTAACAGACTCATTAAGACTCTTTATAACCTCTTCTGTTAAACTAGAAGAACTAAAGTTTAACATTGTTAATGAAAATATGGAAATTACTGCAAGTATACTACAAAGAA
>CAMXBB010000136.1 GCA_947179265.1 uncultured Bacillota bacterium | reverse complement strand
TAATACCGCT
Organism: uncultured Bacillota bacterium; assembly: GCA_947179265.1. Classification (GTDB taxonomy): domain Bacteria; phylum Bacillota_I; class Bacilli_A; order RF39; family UBA660; genus CAG-582. Next base: position 4,431 of record CAMXBB010000136.1, on the reverse strand, counting down.
ATCAATGTAGATATAATGTATAAAACAACCTTACTACTCTTATTCATGGGAATATCTAAGTACTTCTTTTGTCTTTTCTTTACCTTTTTATTCTTCATAGTTTTCTCCTAAGAAAATTATATCATATATGTATAAAAAGAGTGAATACTTAAAGCATTCACTACTCTATTTATCGTTTATTACTCCATTTATCAAATTTAAATCTGATGGAATAATCCATTTAATATTTGCTTTTCTAAATAATACTAATGGAATTATAGCGCCACTTCTTGCTCCATCCATCCACTTGGGATTACCTGGCATAAGTTCATATAATTCATTCATTGAAATATCGTAAAAGACTTTCTCTGTTCCTGATACATAGTCATCTAAACTTACCATATACTTGTGAACATTATCATTAAATAATGTATTTGGAACAAGATTAAAATTAGTAAGTAACTCAAATCTCTCTTCTCCGCCAGTAAATATTGCAGCATCATAATCCTTATCTAAAATAACATCCTTAATTTTTTCATCGATAAATGATGCCATATCTTCTACTGTATCTTTACTATATTCATCATTAACATGAGCAAAATTATTTAATAAATCTGCAACTCCAATATTTAAATTCATACTCTTAGTAACTCTAGTTCCTTCAAATGTAACAAGTTCAGTGGTCTTACCTCCCATATTAATAATTAAAACTTTTTTATCATTATAATCATTCTCTAGAGCTTTAGCTAAATAATAGTTCTCTATACCATGACTTATTATATTGAAATGTAAATCAAACTTATCATTAAATAAACGTTTCATCTCTAGTCTTTTTTCTTCACTTAAATTTCTAAATATACCTGTTACAAATATATTAGTATTCTCGTATACTAATTTATACTTTTTCTTTAATTCACTAAAATATTCTAAAAGACTTTTTTTATTCTCTTCGCTTATACCATTTTCACTAGAAAAATCATTTTTAAAATATATTGAATGTTCTTCTAATAATTTAAGTCCATCAGTATATTCATATACTTTAATAGTTGAAGAACCTAAATCAATAAAGTATTGTTTCATAATATCACCATCCATCTATATAATATCATAATTATATACAAATATATATAATACATGATAAAATTAAATTGTAAGGAGTATAGTTATGAAAACATTTGGAATTATAGAAATTGGAAGTACAAATACTAAAGCTTATCTTTATAAAGATGATAAAGTAATTGATTTAGGATTTAAAACTATTGAATTTAAAAATCATTATAAAACTAATAATAGATTAGATGAAAAAGATAAAAAAGATCTATTTGATTTTATAAAAACTATTGATTGTGAAGAGATTCACGTATTTGGAACTAGTATATTTAGAAATCTATCTGATAAAGAAAAAGATGAATGGTTAAATGAGTTTAAGGAAAAAACTGGATATGATTTTACTATTGTTTCATCTGATATGGAAAATGAATTAACAGTATATGGAGCAACTGCCAATATTGATTTTGATGGAAAGATAGCTGTTATGATTGGTGGCGGTGGTTCGACTGAGCTTTCAATAGTTCAAAACAAAAAGATAATTGAAAAAGCTAATTCATCTTTTGGAGCTATGGACACCACTGATATGTTCCCAGATATCAAGACTGACAAAGCAACAAGTAATTTTGCTGAAATGATAAAGAAAACTAAAGAATTAGTTAATATACCTAAGAATAAAGCAGATATATTAATATTAGCTGGTGGAGATTATATCTATTTTTATGAAGGTGTTGGATTCCCAATAGAAAAAAATAAATTCTATGATAATGAATTACAACCCTATTCTTTAGATGTTAAGACGATGGATAAATGGGATCAAGAGTTCTTCTATGATATTTCATTAGAGGATGTTATAAAAAGAAATGGAAATGACGGATGGTGGAGAGGATCACGAGGAATGCGCCTTTGTGTAAAATCGCTTGCTGATATTTTAGAAGTAACAGACATCATACCTACAAGAATATCTATGGTATATGGTATTGTTGAAAAAATAAAGAATAATGAAATGTAAAAAGATCATTCAACATGATTTTTTTTATTTTAAAACACTTTTATCTAATTCTGGAAAATTATTTCTACTCCACAACCATAGAGATGTGTGAATATCTATTGGACGATATTTGCTTCCTTTAAGCAATTCATTCCATCTTTCAATTACGATTAATTGAACATTACTACTTTCAAACTCTTCATCAGTAATTAAACCTAATCTATGAGTAGATTTGATAACATGAGTATCCGGAGCAACTGTTAAGCATTCCATGTTAGTATACTCTATATCTGTATATTGCCATAATACAAATAACCAATAATTACATATTTTATTACCAGATAGATAAGGGAATAAAACTTTATTTTCTTTTTGAATAAAATCTCTAATTTTATTAACATCATAATCAAGAGTACTAAACATTTTTCTAATATCAGAATCATATAAAGAATTAAAAGTGTCACAAAGCTTTATCCATATTTCTGTTTGCTTATTCTTTTGTAAGGCTACTCTATATTTTACTAAAGCATCTTGAACTTCTTCAAAACGACGATTTAATACTTCTTTTGGAGAAAATACAAATTTAGTATTTGGATCGTTATAGGTTTTATTGGCTGCTTCCCATAAAGTATAAGAATTTCTTTGATAATTTAAAGCCATTGGTAAAGTAAAATACAAATAATTTTCCATAGAGGATTCTTCTAAATGAGGATTTTCATCTTCAGGCATTATTTCTCCACCAAGCATCCCTTTTTTCCACATTTTATATAGAATATCAACCTTTTTTAATATTTCATCTTTCATACTTATCACTACTTATATTATCTCATAAATAGCAAATAATATCTACTTTTGGAGAAGCTATTAATTATGTTTTTTTATGCAATAAAAATAATAAATAGTTTCCTATTTATCATTTTCTTGAAATAATCCCTTATAGTATTTCCATGCTACTATCTTAGTAGCTGCATCATTAATTAATGACTCACTTATTTCTTTATTACTAATAGCATTTTTAAGCTCTTTATAAGCGGTATTATAGTCGGTAACGATTAATAAGTCATTTCCTGAATTAATAGCTTTTACATACTTCTTAGATATGTTCTTAGTAGCGCCCATATCTAAATCATCAGTAATGATTATTCCTGTAAAGTTTAAATCTTTAGTTAAAATATTATGAACACTTCTAGAAAGCGAAGCTGGATTCTTACTATCAACACTATTAATAATGTTATGACTTACTAAAACCGCTTCTGCCCCAGCTTTAATTCCTTCACTAAAAGGTACAATATCATTTCCCATAAGTTCATCATAACTTCTAATATCCTTTGCAGAAGATATATGCGTATCATCATTATTTCCATATCCTGGGAAATGTTTTAAGGCATATGACACACCCGTACCCTTACTGGCATTAATAACAGTTCTGGCATACTCACTAGTTATATCTTTGCCATACCCAATCGTCCTTTTATACATATAAGCTGATGGATCATCTGCAATATCTACAACTGGTGCTAGATTAACATTAATACCAAATTTATGTAAAAAGTTACTCTTATCTATCGTATCAGCAGTTATAGCGTTCATTCCTCCATTGTCATATATATCTTTAGGAGCTTTATACTTACTACTTCTAAGATTTGTATTAGAGCTTACCCTAACAACGGTTCCACCTTCTTCATCTACGGCGATTAAAAAAGGTACTTTAGATTTATCTTGTAAAGTTGATATCATCTTCTTTACCTGAGATTCGTTTTTATTTTTAAAATCTCTACCAAAGAAAATATATCCACCAACATCTGCTACATACGAATCACTATAACGTATCAATAATACTTGTTTGATCTTTTCATCTAAAGACATTGTTTTTACTCTACTTATCGCACGATCATAAAACTTATTAAATATTCCATTATAGCTGGTTGAACTAACAATTGAAGAACCAGTTTTCTTGCTTGTTGTACTTTTACTTGTTGTACTAGTGCTCGTATTCTTTTTACTTGTTGAATTAGATGATGATGTACTGCTAGTAGTAGATGACGTACTTGAACTAGTATTATTAGCTATACTTTGACTAGTATTCTCTTCTTTGTCATTACTTTTAACTAACTCACTACTTACAATATCATTATCTTGAATATCCTTTATATGATTTAATACTCCCATATATTCAAGTATTATAATATCACCGACATCATAACCATCTAAACTATAATTAAATGTATATAAGACATTATTATCATCTTTTATAGTAATAGTATCTTTTGTACTAGAAATAATTGTACCTTCTATAAAATTAGTATTTAATCTATCATTATTATATTTTAAAGATGCAAATACTCCAATAGTAAGAACTATTAATATCATTAATATATTTCTAACAATTTTGCTTTTCATTATATCACCTTATT
>CAMXBB010000135.1 GCA_947179265.1 uncultured Bacillota bacterium | reverse complement strand
ATATGTACCTTCATTATAATATGAATATCCAAATTGAAATAATGATTCTCTTAATCTTACGATATCTCCAAAATTAGCATCAACATCAATATTATCAATATAATGTTCTAAAGCATCACCTAATTTATCAACCTTATTTAAATCAACAATGGAATACATCATTGGATGATTATCAGGAAGCAAGAAATGTTGCATTTGAAGATCATATGCTTCAATATATTTTTTGCCATAGTCAATTGCAGTATCATCTTTACTTATTTCATTTAAGAAATTAAGTACTGAGGTATTTCCACCTCCATTGGTTACTTCCTCTGATGCTATTAAATAATATGCATAATCGTCAAAGACATTAGCTACTTCTAGAGTTCCATTTAAACAAGTTCTAAATAAAACTGTTTCTAATCTATTTCCTAGATTAAATGGACTCTTCTCAAGAGCATCTCTAAATTCGACTAAACTCAAATTATCCTTAGTAAAATCATCATATATTGCTCCATCAATAGCACCACCATGATCATAAAAAATTAAATCATAGCGATCATTTTTATAATTATCATACGCATAAGTTAAAAAGGAAGATAAAGTTGAGCTATTTCCCATATTTAATTTCTCATAAGTAGCTACCTTTTCAAAACCACTAGATGTTAAATGATATATTGCATTTTCTTCACTAGATACAAAGTTATGCCATTTTTCTGTTCCACCTGTATATATTAATACATCCATATGATCTAAATCTACAAGTGAAGGATCTATAGAATCAATATCAGCTGTTGCAATTCCACTTTCACTTTCTAGATTAGATCCAACCATATAAATCATAACTGTTCTTGATACATTTCCATTTTCTACTAAAGCAACCTTTTGATCTAATATAACTTGATTTGGGTTACTATTTTTTTGAAGTAATAATACTCCTAACAATACAACTATTATTAGTAGAAAGCTTATTATTACTCCTTTGTAGATTTTTTCTTTATCATTCTTATTTGGTAAAGGATTATTTATAGTTTGGTTATTTATACCGCATATAGGGCATTCATTATTAGAATTTAAAGGACTTCCACACTTATTACAAAACATACCCATACCTCACTCACATTCCCCTACTATAATAAATTATAACATACATACCTTAACTTCTCTATTAATAATAATAAATTTTACACCAAAGGTTCATAATAATACTAGGTGATAATATGCTTTATTATTTAAATAATTTTTTTATTTTTTCAATATTTGGTTATATATTTGAAACAACTATGTTTGCTCTAATAGGTCTTCATAATAAGAGTGGTTTTTTGTATCTACCATGGACTCCTTTTTATGGAACTGGGATTATTATAATAAATCTATTAAGAGATTATGTTTCAAAGTTAGATATATCTAATACCAAAAAACATGTTATCTTAGCTATAAGTTTATTTTTTATCTTATCATTACTTGAATGGTTGGGAGGAACAATCTTAACATATCTCCATGGTTATCCTTTATGGTCTTATGAAGTTGTTCCATTACATATTGGAAGATATATTTCTATTCCAACATCAATTCTATGGGTAATAATGAGTTATCTATATTTATTTCTAGTAAAAGGTTTAGTTGATAAAATAATAAAAAAAATACCAAAGTTTATAACTATAATATTCTCTTTGGTATTCTTTGTAGATTTCATTCTTACAATGATTAAACTATTTGGAATAATGGTTTCTTATTAATTATCTATCATCTTCGGTCATTTCTTCAATAATAGGTAAAACGATATCTTTGGTATCCTTATTGTGATAAGCTTTTTTAATATGTTCTCTAATTTTATCATTATACTTTTCCGAATATCCACTAAAGACTTCTTCACCAATAATATAGAAAGGAACACCTTTGACATCATAATCGATTTTCTCTGCCACTCTCATCATTAATTCATTATTGGTCATATTACCCCAAACCTCATAATCCACAACATTAAACATATAATTAATGGTTGAATCACTCTTTAATTTATCTATATAATCATGAAGATTTTTGCAATACTGACAAGTTGAACCATAGAAGATATATAAATTTACTTTACCATTAGCAACTGGTCTTTCTAATTCATTATCTTCATGATTTATACTTTCAGTTTTTCTTTTTGTAGTATGAAATTCTCTTGATTTAGTAGTGATTGTTGTTGAATTATAATCTTCAATTACCTTATTAATATTGCTATATATTATATAGATTCCAACACATAATAAAATACCAATTAAACCAATTACTGTAATTAATGCTACATTAGTTTCTTTCTTACTATTATCTTCACCACATATATTACATACATGTTCATTTTCTTTTAATCCATTACCACATTTTCTACAAAACACAACAATTCCTCGATTCTCATATAAAAATAATATCATTTCATATAAGTAAAAAAAAGAAGTATTAACTACTTCTTTACATTATATGTTAAATATTTTTATTCAACTACATATGGATTAGTTGCAGTTCCATCTCCACTAGTTGCTACAATATCTTTTTTTAGGACAACTGCGGGACGAACGCCAATTTCGTCGTCTACACCATCGCCACTCAGAAATCCATCCGAGTCCACATAGAAAACGTTAGTGTAATATCCTCCATTAGCTGTATTGAGAGGAGATAAAAGCCAGTACCAGTATTCAGAATTCAAATATGATGATGCACTATATCCATCAAGACCATATCCAAATCCAACTACCGTTGCTTCATCAACAGTTAATAAACCTATTGGATAAGTTAAAGCCCCATTTCCATTTATTGTGTCATTCTTTGTGAAACGATCATTCTTATTTGGACATGCATCCTTATCTTTTAGCCCAGGAGATATTGATTGGCCCAACAATTCTGGAAAGATATTTGTTCTTCCAAAATTAGATTCTTCATGATTTTCAGATGTTAAATCTGAATCAGCAAGATATCCTCCACTTGCTATACTTCGATCATTACACCATACGGCATCTTCTAATTTTTCCTCTTGATCAAGAAGACTATCTTTAAACCAATCGTCTATTGCCGCCTTTATTGTTGAATCATTAGTATTCTCAAATGATTTACTTATAACATCCTCTATTTTCTTACCACCTTCTAATGGTATTGCGTAAGCCACATCATCTAAAAGTGAGTATACATAATATACTATAATACATGTTCCACTTGTTGTTAACTTACATGTATAATGTTTTGTTTTGATATTTGCTATTGTATCGAATGATGATGAATTTACTAGAGTATAAGCTCCATCACCATAAGTTACATTACTTCCATAAACATACTCTGTATCATCCCATGATGTATATTCATAGCTTTCTCCATACATGTATCCTACCCCTGCTAAAGAATCCCACTTATCATTAAATGACGAATAACCAATTTGTGAAGCTTTTCCTGTATTATTACATCCTCCAACATCATTTGGAATTCCATCATAGATTATCTTTGTACCGCCTTGTTCTGTAGTACGAACTATCTTCCAACAATATCCACCAAAAAGAACGTGATTTTTTAAAGTGTCTTCAACTCCATCTTCATCAAAATCATCCCCACCACGGAAATATAATATTGGATACTCATCATTTTCTGTACCCGCTCTTACATAAAGTCCTTTTCCATTATCGTCTGATGAAGCTTTTAGGAAATCAATTCCTGTTGGACTTGCTACATATCTACTTGATACACTATCTAAGACAGCATAGGTGTCTGCAAATTCATAATAATATCTTCTTTTTATTCCTATACCATTATCTTGTGCATAGATTATATTTAAAGTGAAATTAACCTCCGTTCCTTCATTTGGTATATCATCTAGTATTATGTCATACTTAAAATCTACTCTTACTTTTATTCTCTCTTTTTTTCCTATGCCTAAGAAATCATTAATTTTGATATCATCTCCATCAACATATCTATAGTCAATATCTAGGTATTTACTTGATTCTTCATCTAAGCCATTAACTTCGATACTTGATAGATATGCATCTAATGTTCCGCTATTTACTATATCTGCCTCAAACTCATAGTATTCTCCTGGTGTCGTTAATACCAAACTAAAATCAATTTGCGTATTATTCGTTGCATTAATTGTAGCTGGTAACTCAGAGTCCATACTTTCTGGATTAATGCTTACATTTTCAAAATGGACATCAAAAGAAATATTTCCTATTTTTGCAAGACCTGTTATCCCTAATGTCGCACTAAGTGCTGCAAATCCAAGTCCAATAAACATTATTGCAAATAATATGATTGTTGTTTTATTTACTCTTCTATTTAACTTCATATTAGGTATCACTACTTTCTAGAAAAAGACATACTTCTCCTATAGTAATATTACCATTTTTTTTTTTTTTTTTTTGTTGCCCAAACCGTTTTGGAAATAGAAATTTTGACATTTTATATGTTTTTTTTACATAAAAACTTGCTAATAAA
>CAMXBB010000134.1 GCA_947179265.1 uncultured Bacillota bacterium | reverse complement strand
CACAAAAACAAAAGTTAATAAGCATAACATCTTTAGAGAATAATTCAATAAAAATAAATTTCAAAACTATAATATAGATTAGAATTATTAAACTGATAATAATACTATTCTTATCCTTCATAGCATCACCATTTCTGATATTAGATGAAACCATTATGAAATCTCATAATGGTCTTACTTAAACTTGTCGATAGTTCATATTAAGATTAAATGTATACTCTTGATTCTCTTCAGGAACTTTAGTTCCATTATCTAATTTTAAATACTCAACACGCACTATTATATTTTTAGAAGAACCAGCATTCAAGTAATCACCAAGTTTTATCTCACTACCATCATCATATGTAACGCTATATTTAATATATTCGTTTTGATATGCTAAATCATTAGATACTTCATCATCATTTATAGCTAAAGAACTACTATCTAAGATACTATCAAAAGTTCCACCATTTCTAATAGTTGTACTAAATTCATATACTTCACCAGGTCTTAATGATACAGCAAAGTTTAAAGATGTTGTACTAGAATTAAGAGAAGGCGGTGTTATACGTTCAAAATCATCAATTGTAGTATTAGACGTAGCTATTGTATTTTCAAAATGTACATCCCAGAACGTACTCTCAATAGTTGTTGATCCTTTGATATTAATATTTGTTCCATAAGCAGCATATCCGATACTCATGAAAATAATAGCTATACCAAGAACAATGATCATTGCATTTTGAATAAATCTTTGTCTTTTCATATTTTATTCCTCATACTTTCTATATTCTAAAAAAATTATATCATTATTATTAAGCAAATTCAAAATTAACCTTAAAGAATATCCTTCAATTCTTTCTTTATATTTTTAAGAATATCAATCAATTCAGGATTATATTTATTACTCTCAGTATCGATTATAGCTTTAAAGGCATAATTATAATTTTTAAAATTTGTTTGATTATATAACCTAACTATAATATTTACGATTTGCGCTTCAATAGGGATAGATGCTCCACTTAAATTATCGGGATATCCTGTACCATTAAACATCTCACAACTATACTTAATAATATTAGTAGCTATTCCTAATTCATAGTCATCCTTGATATAAGATTTTATAATATCAAGTCCATAGCTAATCTCTTCTCTTATTGTTCCTGCAGTAACAACAACATCATTACGCATCGCTATAGCACCTATATTATATAAAGCAATATTGTTTACAATAGCATCAACAAATCTAGGATTGATATTATATTTAACATACTTTAATCCAAAATTTGTAGTTACAATTTTTGCAAGTTGCTTTAATTTATAAGCTTCTTCACTATCCAATATATTTTTTACAATTAAATTTAAAATATTTTTTATACCATCAACATTATCATTATCGACATGATTTAGTTCTTCTTGTTGTAGTGATACCATATTTACTAGATTATTACTTGATATATGAAGATTAATTATCTTCTTAAATCTTCTTCTAATATTGTCAGTATTAAAAGGTTTCTCTAACATATCAACAATATCATATTCATAAACCCTTTTTCTGGTTTCACGAGTTTCATCACCACTTATAATTGCAACAGGAATTCTACTAAATAAACTATTACGTTCTAAGAAATTTAAAACATCAAATCCATCACTTACAGGCATTATTAGATCTAAAAGAATACCAACAATATTTTCTTTATTCTCATCATAATTGATAATATTATTATTAATAATATCAATAGCTTCCGCTCCATTTTTAGCCATTACAATATTGAAATCAGTCGCAAATATTCTTTTTAAAGAATTTCTTATTATTGATGAATCATCTACTATCAAAATAGAAGGCTTTCGATAATTAGCTGCACTACTAAGTTTAGTTACTATAGCTTTATTTAGTTCAGGGTGTTCTTCACCTAAGTTATTAAATACGGAATTAATATAATCACGGGTATTATTACTATTGCGAATTTCACTACCAATTAGATTATTATCTAATGCTGTATTTATTTGATATAAGGCATTACTAATACTTTCATTTTCTTTTGTCATCGTATTTTTCATAGTAATGATTTCGGTTTCTAATTTTATAGAATTCTCTTCGGAATCAATAAGTCTTTCATGAATATCTTCACTCATCATGAATATTAACTTACGTCCTTCAAAGGGAAGATAATTAATAATATTTACAAACCATCTAAATTCTCCTGTTTCACATAACTTACGATATTTTACCTTTTGCTCACTAAATCCTTGTTGAGATGCTACTTCTAATTTATTTAAAGATAAAGAATCAAAGTAATCAGATAGATCGTCCTTATGAACAAATTTCGATGCTAAATCAATAAAATCAGTATATGTAATACGCTCTTTTATGATAAGTGAATTTGCTACATTAAAATCTAATACATATACAATATCTGCAGTTATATCAGCAATATATATATTAGTATAGTTAGCATTTAATATTCTTAATACTTGTTCAATTAATCCCTTCTCGTTCATTTTAACACCCTCTACTATCATACTCATTATATCATAATAGCAATTATAAACGAAGAAAAAAAATGACTTAAAGTCATTTCTTAAAGTTATTCAACTACATATGGATTACTAGATGTTCCATCTCCACTTGTTGCTACTATGTCGCGCTTTAATACAATAGAAGGTCGAATACCACAATCGCTATCTAACAAACTATCGTTCAAATATCCTGATGAACTTACTAAGAAGCTATGGGATTGAGAGCCTCCATGAGCAGCATAAAATGGTGACAAAGTCCAATAAGTCTGTCCAGTATATAAATAAGAAAAGGTACTATATCCACTCCATCCATTTCCTGCGATTGTTGCTTCATCTGCTGTTAATAATCCTACTGGATATTTTAAAGCCCCATTTCCATTTGTTATATCATTTTTTGTAAATCTATCTTCTTTACGTGAACAAGCATCATTATTCTTCAGTGCTGGTATTACTGATGATGTTATTAAATGTCTCGTTCCATATCCACTAAAATATGTTCTACCATGACTATCTGACTTTAAATTCCAATCTTTAAGATATCCGCCACTTGCTATACTTCGATCATTACACCATACTGCATCTTCTAATTTACGCTCTTGACTCAAAAGATTACTTGCAAACCAGGTATCTATTGTTTTTTTTATTGCTGAATCATGGATATTTTCAAAAGAATTAGTAATTACATCTTCTATTTTTTCTCCATTTGTTAATTCTATTGCATATATATTTTTTATGTTCGAAGAATTCAATTCATTCATGCTATATACATAATATACTGTACCACACGATTCAGTAGTTGTTTCCTTACATGTATAATGCTTTGTTTTGATATTTGTTGCTGTATTTAATGCTGATGGTTCTGTTAGGGTATATACTTCACCATCATAAGTTACATCACTTCCATAAATATATTCTTCATCTTCCCAAGTTATATATGCATATCGTGTTCCATACATATATCCTACATCAGCTAATGCAGTAGAATTGTAACTAAACTTTGATGTCATATTTAGTTGTTCATCTATTCCTGTATTGTTACACTTATTACTTTTATTAGGTATCCCATCATATATTAACTTTGTTCCACCAAGTTCTGTTGTTCTTACAATTTTCCAGCAGAAACCTCCAAATAAAACATTATTATTATCCACTACACCTCTGTAGTAAAAAATTGGGTATTCATCATATTCTGTACCTGACCTTAAATATAACCCTTTCCCATTTGTATAGGATGGGGTAATACTGAAATTGATTCCTGTTGAGGAGGTTACGTATTCACTTTTCGTGTTATCTATATAAGCCTTCATCTTTTGCCCCAAGATATTTACTTCATATTCTGTCTTATTCCTTTCAATTCCTTTTCCATTATCTTGGGTATAAGTTAATCTTAATCCTAAGTCTATATCAGTCCCCTCTACTGGTAAATCTTCATTTGATATATCATATTTGAATTCTATTCTAACTCTTATTCTTTCTGTTTCTCCTGATGATAGTAAATCATTTATTCCAATTTTACCACCATTAACATATTTATAAGTTACCTCTAAATATTTTGGCATTTCTTCCTTTAATCCTTGTAGTTCGATACTTGAAAGATATGCATCTAGTGTTCCACTATTTACAATATTTGCTGAAAATTCATAAAATTCTCCTGGTGTTGTTAATTGTAATCTAAAATCGATTTGTGTATTATCTGATTCATTGATAGTAGCATCCGTTTCTGCTTTCATACTACCTTCAGATATTCTTACATTTTCGAAATGTACATCAAAAGATATATGTCCGACTCTTGTAATTCCAGTAATTACGAGTGTTGCACTAAGTGCTGCAAATCCAAGTCCAATAAACATTATTGCAAATAACAATAATTTATTAATATTTTTTGAACTACTTCTTTTATTCAATTTCATATTAGGTATCACTACTTTCTAGAAAAAGGCGAACTTCTCTATAG
>CAMXBB010000133.1 GCA_947179265.1 uncultured Bacillota bacterium | reverse complement strand
AAATAAAATAGAGTAAAAGCAATGAATTTTATAAAAAGATTATTAGAATTTTTACAAGAGTAAAAATATATTTAAAATTTGTATATAAAAAGAACTTTCGACAAGTTCTTTTATTTATTCTCAAGTTTTTTTATTTTGCTTTCTTCTAAGAAATATTCTAATCTTTGCATTTCCATATAATATGCAGGGATAACATCTTCAACTTCCATACTGAATTTAATATCCATTAAAAATCTTAAAATACAATCGTATGCTTCTGGATATTGATTCTTATTTATACAGAAAGGTGGTTTACCACGATAGTATAATTGAACGTCATCATTAATATAAAGACAATCATCAGTAATAATGAATTGAAGTAAACCCTTTTGGTATACTCTGACACATTCTTTCAATCTTTCTAGAAATAAATAATATTAATCATAATTTGAATCTAACACATTACTTTGAAGATTATTTTCTAATTCTTTAGTCATTATCTAAATCTCTCCCTTGAATGTCTTGTATTGTAATATCTTTTCCATATCATGTCAATATGAGTTGTGAGATATGATTAATATAGAAAAAAGGTCTATCACCAATAATTATTGTGGAAATAATTAATCATATATAGTAAGATATAGCTTAATTAAATGCCAGTGGGGGATGTCTTGTGGATAATGATGAATTAATAACTAGATTTTTAGAAGAAACAGGATATGATGAAGATCAAAATACTCTTCTTATATTAGCTTATGGAAGTCGTATAATGGGTACAAATGATGAACATAGTGATTTAGATGTATTAGTAGTAAGTTCTAAAAACGTTAGTTATAGAAGAACGATGTTTGTAGATGGTATACCGATAGATATAACAGTAATAGCTTCAGATGATATAGAAAAGAATATTTATAATTCTTTAGTATCGGGTTCCAGTTATTATACATCTATTTTTAAACATGGTAGAGTTGTTCTAGATAGAATGAATACTTTTGAAACTCTACAAGACATGTTGGCATCAAAGGTTAAAAGACACAAAATCTTAGATAGTCGTATGCTAGAGAAAATTGAGTATCATATCAAAGAATTTACATATACTAACAGCAATATTCATTATTTTAAAGCTTTAGAATGTCTTCGAAAACTTCATCATGTTAATAATAATTGTTCCTATATTCGTTTTACTAAAGTTTATGATATATATAATGATCGAAAAAAAGCCACAGAGCTATATATGTTAAAGTTACCTGATGATGATTATATAAGAACTTATTTGAGTGCATTAAGGGAAAATGATTATCAAAAAAGATTAGAATTCTTAATTTATTTTTCACAAGAATTTGAACACGTTAAGTTTAGAATAAAAGAAGAAAGATATTTTTTTAGTGAAGATGAAATAAGAATGAGATTATTTAACTTAAATAATGCTATATGGAAATGTGAAGATATGTTAATTTCTAGTCATCCATATGCCAAAGCATTATATTATATGTTAATAGATGATATATATTCTTTATATGAATTAATATATGGAATACCCCTAGAGATAATAGATTTTGAAAGTGATTCTATAGATACTTTAATAAAAACTCTTGAAGAATTATTTTGTAAATTAGATAGGAATTACAGAATAGATTATAATGATGTTATCTTAAGATTATAATTGTATATCAATATAGTTATGGTAAAATATATAATTAAAGTGAGTTGATATTATGGCAATTGATAGTCATTTACATATAAATAGTATGATGATTAAAGATGTTAGAGAAGAGATAAAAAGGGTAAATGATAATAAAGATATCGAAGCTGTAATCAATGTTGGAGTTAATCTTAGTACTTCTCTAGAATCTTTAAAGATAGCAGAGAGTAACTCTAAATTTTATACAACTGTTGGTATTCATCCATTATATATAAGTGGTGAAGACTTGGATAAAATATATGCTCTTGCAAGTCATGATAGAGTAGTTGCTATAGGAGAAATTGGCTTAGATAATACTCAAGATAATATAGAAGAACAAAAAAGGTATCTTTTATTGCAAATAATGATAGCAAATGATTTACAGTTACCTGTTATTATTCATGCTAATAATACTAATAGAGAGGTTATAGAAGTCTTTGAAAAGTATGAGAAACCTAAATATGGATGTGTATTCCATTGTTTCCAACCAGACTTAGAAGTATTAGATTATTTAGTTAGAAATGGTTTTTATATATCATTTGCTGGAAGAGTAACATATAAGAATGCACGAAAGTCACTTGATGTGGCATCGATTGTACCAAACAGTTTATTTTTAGTCGAAACAGATGCTCCTTATATAGCACCAGAACCATTTAGAGATAGTGAGATTCTGAATATATAAAGTATGTTATGAAACGCTTAGCGGAGATAAAAGGCTATAGCTATCGTGATATTGAAGATATGACAAGTGATAATACCAAAATGCTTTTTAAGAAAATGAGGTAATACGTATGATAAAATATATTGATTGTGATGGTGTAATATTAGATACAGAGACTCATCTTTTTGATGATTATGATCGATTAAAACAAGAAAATCCTGATTTAAGGAAAAGAGATTATTTAGCAAATCTTGATTGGGACGTATTAATTTATCAAGCAGCAGTTATTAATGATGCTATAAATTTACTTAAAGAGTATGATCCAAGAGGTGTCCATATTTTAACTAGGATTCACTCATTAAGAGAAGCTAAAGCTAAAATAAATTATTTTCGTTCATCTGGAGTAAAAAATGGAATAATAATTGTAAATTCTGAGTTTAAGAAAAGTGAAGTTGTTAATGCTAAAGGAAATATTTTAGTAGATGATTCTACTGCTAATTTAGATGATTGGGCAAAAGCAGGTGGAATACCAATTCAATTTAGTAGTACCTTAGAAAGTGGATTTCCAACAGTGTCTACTTTAGAATGTGTATTAGATGATTCAATCCTTGATCATCATGAGATAAGATTGATGCTTAATAAATAGTATTTGAACTTATCTTTTTATTATGATAATATATACAAGGCAAAAAGAGGGGATATTAATGTTTTTTGGAATAATGGATTTTTTTAAGAAAAAGGAAGAAATAGATTATACAAGTTTTAATTTAGAAGAAAGAGTAGATTATATAAAAAAATGTAATAAGATTAGTCCTAAAGTTATTGAATATGTTCGATCTTTATTTGATAACTTGATTATTCAAATTGCAGGTGTTGATGCAACAGATCTTTTTTCATTGATGGAAAGAGGAGATTTACAACATTTCCCTTTTGAGACTACAGAAACTTTAAGTGTTTTCTTTGAAGATGAAGATTATGTTGTAAGAGGAGATATTAAAGTTGGTACTTATAAAGATGTATTTCATTCATGGATATGTTTTATTTTTGAAGGAGAAGAATACGTACTCGATCCAAGCTTAAACGTTTTAGCTAAAAAAGATCTATATGAAGATACATTTGAAGTAACTATTAGTAATAAAATGAGAGCAATAGTAATAAAGCATGCTTTAGTTGAAATACTTTTACATCCTAATAAAAGTAGAGGAGAAGGTAATAGAAATGCCCCTTTTTATGAAAATAAGTTTAAATATGAAGGAAGTATTGAAGATCAAAAGATTAAAGAATTAACGGTTCATTATGAATGTAATTAATTCTTTTTTTATGTTAAAATAAACTTAAGGTTGTGTATTTATGATAGATAAAATAATGGAATGCTTAGAAACTATAGAGTATGGTTTTAAAGATGAAAATGGATTTAATATTTATAAAGATCAAAAAAGATGGGATGAAAATTTTGAAGAGTTCTATTATTTACAAAGTCCCGATGAATTAAAAAAATCTCAATGTGGAACTTGTTGGGAACAAGTAGAGTTAGAAAGAAAATTATTTGAAGATTATGGGTATGAAGTAAAAACTTATTTTATATGCACTTATGCTGACAATGGAGCTCCGTGTCATACTTTCTTAGTCTATGAAGAAAATAATTTATTCTATTGGTTTGAACATTCTTGGGATGAATATAAAGGAATTCATGAATATAAAGATTTAAATGAATTATTATTAGATGTTAAGAGCAATTTTATTAAGAGCTATGAAGAATTTAAAGGAATGACTTTTGTAACTAGATATGATCAACCACCATATCATCTAAAATGTAGTGAAGTATATGAATATATGGAACATCAAGAATTATTAAGATTAAATAAAGAAGAATATTATTATGTTTTAGTCAATAAAGATAAACCTTGTACTGCTGAAAGTTTAAATATCGAATGTGATTATCCTAATTATATCGTATTATTTAAAAATATGAAGAGAGCAGATAAGATGATTACTTATAAGGTCAATATCAATGATGAATATCTAGAAAAGAGAATGTTAGATATCATCGATTATAATGATGATAAATTGATTCTTTTTGATAGTATAGACTTAGATGATTTTAAAAGATGTGAATAAATCACATCTTTTTTGAATAAAAATTGTGTAACATCCCCATATATATAGT
>CAMXBB010000132.1 GCA_947179265.1 uncultured Bacillota bacterium | reverse complement strand
TTTATATACCCTCTACCCGTTATAGTGGTACAAACTTTTCTTTTAGATAGTACTCTTTGATATATTCTTGTATGATTTTCAATTTCGTCAGGTGTTAGTTGTGAAAATCGATTTGAATCAACAAATGGTGAATTAGTATATCTACATATATCAACAGTTGAAGGGTTGACTAATCTTAAAACTTCTAAGGTTAATTTTATATCTTCAATAGTCTCAGTTGGAAAGCCAGCAATAATATTTAAAAGTAAATCTTTAGGATACTTTTTACTAATATCTTCAATAAATTTTATAAATTCTCCACTAGAAAATCCTTTTCTCATCAACTCTAATAATCTGTCACTTCCGGATTCTAATGCACCACTTATTCCTCGTAATTTTGAACTATTTTTGAATACATACGAAAAATCATTATGGATAGCATCTTTAAAGGCAAAACCAACTAAATCTACTTCTTTAATATTACTCATCGTTTCGATGTAATCAATTATCTCTTGTAACATATATGTTCCATTTATATCTAGTCCATATTGGGAAATATTAGTACCTTTAAGAACAATCTTGGTGATTCCTCTTCTATCAAATTCACGTATAGCAAATTTTATTTCATCAAGATCTGCACTTTTTAATGGCAGTTTTTGAAACGTTGTTTTACAAAATGAACAATTATTTAAGCAACCATTACTTATATAAATGACTCCTACATTATTCTGATTTATTGTAGATAATCCAAAGTCATCTTTTCTTTGATTTCCAAACCTTTCTTGCGAAATTTTTTGTAATAATAAGTTTGGTTCATTTTGTGGAGTTATAACATCGATATGTTCATTCAACCAATTTTCTATACTAAATAATTCTGGAACTTTAAATTCTCTTGTTAAGCATCCAGTCATATAGGTTTTTGCGCCTTCTTTTTTTCTCTTTAATATTGATGAGATATAATTAAGAGATAAATCAAGATTAGCTTTTGTACAAGAACATGTTCCAGGAAAAACTATTATCTCAGCTTCTTCTACTTTTGTTGTTATTTCATAATTATTTACTAGTTCTTGAGCAATATAATATGGTTGATAATTCAAATTACAACTCATAATATCTCCTATAAATACTTTCATATGTCCCCCTTTAAATGGATAATATAATATTACAAATTGCTAATAATATCAATAACCATTTATACTTTCAATAAAAAAATCAATTATATTCAAAATTGATTTTTTATATAAAATAATAACTTACTAAAATTAGAATATATTTCACGTTGAGACGATTATCAAATAAATTTCAAGATTTTCTTAATCTTTACTATTTTAGATGCAATATTTTTTAAATTGTGAGTCACTCTTTTTATTATATTCAAAATATTCTTTTCTCTTTAAATGTGTTATAACAATATCGTATAATTCTTCTAGCCCCATCATTTTTAAATCTTCAAAAACTCTTTTTTCAATTGCCAACCATCTTTCATCATCTTCTATGAGAGGTTTAAATTTCTTTTTACAAGAACCATAAAATATTTTATAATTCCATATTATATTTGAATATTCTATAGTAATAGATAATTCTTTATTTTCGTTTATTAAATTAAGGCCATAGTGTTTGTCATAAGATTTTAGATAATTTTTATAATTATCAACATCCCATATGCAAATAGAAAAAACTTGGTTAATTCTGTCTAAAGCAAAAATTGTAGTACAATATCTGATTCTTTTTCATTCATAGTATCACCTTAGTGTATAAAAAAAACCATTATATTTTTATTTTAATGGTTCTCATATAAGACTACAAGAATTTGTAGTTTTAGTCTATTGGAGGGGCCTACCAGATTTGAACTGGTGCTCGGGGAGTTGCAGTCCCATGCCTTACCACTTGGCTAAAGCCCCGATACATGAAATAATTATATCATACGAATATAATCATTTCAATATATTTTAATCATATGTTCCTCTCAATGGTACTTCATATGTTTCATTCCTAAAATGGAATAATAACTTTATCCTATCGGCGCGAGTTACTCGTCTATCGACCGAAGCAAATATCTTACCATCAACATTACTCAAAGGAACAATATTCAAAGTTTCTACATATTCCTTATTTAATAATGTATAGCTTAATTCAACATAATTTGCAAATACCTTATTATATGTATTAAAGGTCTTCGTAAATTTTGCATCATCATACATCGTTCCCTTAATACTTACTATCAACATGGTATCCTTTGCAGGATTACTAGATGAGATTATGCGTGATGTTGGTGTGCAAGTTAAATCTTTCTTACATATCACATATCTATTATTATAATTATCCTTAAGATCATATCCCTCAACAACTAATGCAAATTTATTTTTTCCAATAGTATCGACATTGATTGTTTCATTTATTGGTTTTTGTCTTACAACTGGATCACGATCAACTTGTTGAGTTTTTATATCAAATAAGCGATATCTTGCTACAACATTATCCAAAGTTGATTCTATTGCATATTGAACTCTTAAAGTAAAGTTCTTAGTATTTACAGACTTGGGAATTTCAAATGTTAGTGTTGCTTCTAGTTCATCATATGATGGAATCTCTTGATTTTCATTATATGGCGTTCCAAAATCATAAAACTTAGAATTCTTTGTTAAAGTAGGATAATATATTAATCTACCATTCTTTAAAGTAATCAAATCTAGATTCAATTTTTTCCCTTGATCAGTTGAATTATGAAAATTCATATTAACAACAATATACTTATATCCATCTCTAACTTTATTCCCATTATAATCATATTCTGTCATATAAGAATTATTAACTATATAGCTTATACCATTAACACTCGTTACTTCAGATTCGCTTAATCTCTTCATAAATTCATTATAATAATATACTCCAAATCCAATAAATACAGCAGCAAGTCCAGCACCAACACAAGTAAATGCAAATTTATTCTCTAAGAAATAATATTTTATTTCTCTTAGTGTTCTTCTAATAGCACGCATATATATATAGTTATTTTGACCAATCAGTACCTCAAATTCAGCAGAATCTGATTCTGCAATATTTAGTTCAGCGATATCTTTACTAAAATTAAATTGTTTAATATTAAAACCAATACCTCTGATAAAACAAAATGCTACACATACATAACCAGGAAGTTTTAAAATATTTGCAACATCCTTTACTAATATTACCTGATCAATACTTAATATTTCATTTTGAATAACTTCTAATACCGAATATAGATATTGATAACCTATAAACAAAGCTAAAAAATATACTATTAATGATAAATACAAGATAGTAGGTTTATTCTTTTTGTATAGTAACCAGAATACTGTTCCTGATAACGCCAAGCCACCTAATATAAAATAATAAACCATCTTATCGATATATGCATAAGCGCCCACATATATATGCGTATTACTAGAATGTAAGCTATTAAACAATTGATATATACCATCTAACGAAAATAATAAGTATAATACACAACCTAGGATGATCATGTGAATCATTCTAAAGTGCTTTATAATGAAAGCATAAGGTTTTCTTAATATCACATTTACCATCCTCCTATTATGATTAAATTATAACATAAATAAGAGAAAAAATATATTAGTTCTTTTTCTTAACCAACATTTGTCCTTCAAGCAAGTATACGACTTTATTATCATGTATCATCTTATCAACACTTATATTAAAAGTATCTGCTACGCTGGATAAAGTATCTCCAGATTTAGTAATATAATAACTGTAGTTTCTGTTAGGTACTAATAATACTTGTCCAGGATAGATATAGTCATTTGAATCTAAACCATTCAAACTAGCTAGTAAATTAGGATTTATATTATAATCCTTACCTATTTTATAAAGGTTATCTCCCTTTTCTATAGTATAATAATCAAAATAAGTATCATTTTTAACTTCTCTAAAAAACATTTTTATCACTCCTAATATAGGATATGATAACTAAGTATTTATGTTAATCAAAGACATATATTTTATTCAAATATGAAAAATTCCATTCAAAATTAACAAGTAATAATTTCTCTTTTCCTCCAACCTTATAAGAGTATAATTTTTCACCAACCAAATAATATACAGTATCATATTTTTGATATAGAATATGTGTTACCTTTTTATCAGACACTTTGATATTAATCTTGCTATTATGATAATTCATCAAAAGAGTATCTCCATCCAATTTAAAATTGTATTGATTATCATAATTAAAGGTATAAGTATTATAAGATAGTTTATTAAGTGGCATTGTATCTAATCTAAAATCATAATAAAGAGCACCTTCGGAATCACTACTTTTAACAACCTTTTTATTTTCAATATCTATCTTATATTGAACTTTATTCTTTTTATCAAAAAGATAAATTTCTTTATCATATTCTCCCATGAAGTAAGAATCTAGTGATATATCATAATTAAATTCAAAATCACTTATTTTCTTTTTGTCATTATCATAAACATAAAATTTATTAAATGTACGATTAGAGTCATAA
>CAMXBB010000131.1 GCA_947179265.1 uncultured Bacillota bacterium | reverse complement strand
GCCATTGCTTCTATTGATAATGATATAACCGATATTATTGATGAAATGTTAGCAAAAGAATTTATCTTGTTTCATAATGGAAATTTTGATGAAGTATTAACTAAACTTAAAGCTCCACTTAAATCTGGAGGATTTCATAGATGTGCCGATTTTGATGAATATAAAAGAGGTAATTATGAATTTATAGGTATTAATCTTTTAAGAACTTATGTATTTAGAACGATGGATTTACGAATCCTAATAGAATACGTTTTACATGAGATGAAACATGGAATTAATAGTGTTATTCATTCTTATCAAAGACATCCTGAAGGAGCAAGATTACATGTGGGATTGTCAGAATGTGACTTGGATGAAAATGAATATA
Organism: uncultured Bacillota bacterium; assembly: GCA_947179265.1. GTDB lineage: Bacteria > Bacillota_I > Bacilli_A > RF39 > UBA660 > CAG-582. The sequence continues at coordinate 4,183 of CAMXBB010000131.1, read as the reverse complement.
GAAGTATGTGGGAAGAAGTCTTCAATGACTTTATAACTAAAATATATTTAAGACAAGTTGATACTTTAAGAGAGATGGATATAGAGGATTCGGGAATTAGAGAAATATTAGATAACTTCTTTTTAGAACCTGATGTATTATATGGTTATAATTCTACCGAACTATGCTCAGTAATTTTTAATGATATTGATGTATTTAGAATTTTTTATAATGCTGCTTTATATAAAGATTATGAACCCTTCTATGAAGTATTACAAAGTTTATTTTCAAGAAAATTAGAAGGAGAAAATCTGCCACCTGAAGAAACAGTTGATTATCTAGATGATTTACTTGCAAGTTATCAAAATACTTATAGTAGAAAGATTGAAGATTACTTCAAAGATAATACTAGTGAATATCCTAAAAATGAACTAGCTTTAAAACCTCATTTTGATCATATTTAGTTATAGGTTAAAAGTTGACAAAAAACACTCATATCTATATAATACAAACTCAATTAGAGGGGGATTTATACAATGACAAAAAATTTAGCTGTTAATAATTGTGTTGAAACTGCTGAAAATAGAGATTTAAGAATATTAGGATTATATCCAGGATGCATTAAAGATATAAATGCTGTAGATAATTTTAGTGAAGTTGATTTATATTTTGCTATCGACTATATCGGAGGATTTGTTTGGCGATGTGAACATGATATGGCTGATGAAAGAATGCCTGAAGTTGATTTAACTGAACAACAATTTGCTTTAGAGTATTTGGTATATCAAACAACAAGATTTGGTGTTGAATTACCTGAACCAAAACTTGGGGAACATGTTCCTGTAACTGAATCATATAGGGCTTGGTTTAAGTTCTTTTCAAATCATTTTAAACATGGTCTAACAAATGAACAATGGGGAGCTTATCAACGTGCAAAAGTAAGAGGAGAAGATGTATCTGCATTTATGCCTAGTGGACATTGGACTGATTTATTAGAAAAAAAGGCCCCTGAAAAGAAATTAAAATAAATTTCTTATGTTTTTACTAGGAATTTTTGCAAATTATTGTAAGGGGAAAGTACTATGAAATTTATCGAAGTGTATACTGGATTTAATGCGTTTTATTATAAAAAAATAAAGTGTATTATAGAAAGAGCTAATAAAGCAACTAAAATAAATGATGTATGGGCAGATTTCTTAAGAAAGATAAATGAAAAAGAAATTGATTTGGATAGAGTACTTTATAAAAAACTAGTAGATGATTATGAAGAAATAGACGTTGATGGGAAAAAATATGGAATTCTTCCAATGGGATTAAAGAATGATAATGTTCCAGAAGAATTTGTAGCCGAAAAAGAAAAATTAGAGTCAGGAAATTTTGGTAGATTAAATACATTCATAAAAATGTTTCTAAAAAAAGCTGAATTTGGACCTTTATATTATCATTCAGATGCCACTTTAAGACAAACATTTAGAAGAGTATGTGGTTCTTATATTGAACACTACCAAAATAGTTTAGGTGAAACTTGGAGTGAAGAAGATTTTTATGCAAGACTTTCAGATTTAAGTTATTTGTCTGTTAAATATGCAGTAGATTTAGAGACTGAAGAAATTTTTGCAATAGGCTTTTTTGGAGCTCTAACAAAAAAAGGTGCTGGAGGAAAAGCATTAACCGATGCTGAATTATATGTAATGCCAGAATTCAGAGGTATGGGAATTGCGAGAAGAATGGTGGGTTTAACTTTTGAACTAGCAAAGTCTGATGGAATTGAAAATTTTGATTCTATTACTTATCGTGTTCCATCTTGTGATGCTTTATCTTTTTGGCAAAAGATTGGAGCTTCTGTTACTGGACTTACCCATATAGAAGGAAGTATTTCAGATATAATAGAAACTATTGATAAAAGTCAAAAAAAGGGAAAAAGTTTTTAATTTCAAACAATGTGATATAATATAAATAATTTAAGGAGTGAAAAGAAAATGAATAAAAAGGAGATTTTAAATAAGATTAGAAATCTATCTACACAAGAGCAAAGAAATTTATCTTATGAAGAGTTAGTAGATATTATTAGTGATCTTACACCAGATGAAATAATTGAACTAAGTAATATAATTGGATATCCCGTCTTTACAAGACTTTGTATGGGTGTATTAAAACATCGATTTGTTCTTTTACAAGATGGTGCAGCTGCTATTATTGAAAATGAACAAGGACAAATATTACTACAAAGTAGAGCTGATAGAGATAAATGGGGATTACCTGGTGGTTGCCAAGAATTGGGAGAAAGATTTCAAGATACAGTTATTAGAGAAGTTAAAGAAGAAACGAATTTAGATGTTAAAGAAGAAGATTTAGAATTAATAGATATAGTTTCTGGAGAGACAAGAAGAAATGCGTATCCAAATGGTGATGTAGTTATAAACAATACCGTACTATATCGCATTAGAAAGTATTCTGGTGAATTAAAATGGGATTCTGAATCTAAAGAAATGAGATTCTTTGACTTAGATAATTTACCTGAAAATCAACATGATCCTGATTTAATAGAAGTTTATAAAAACTTTATTCGTAGGAAAACAAAATAAAGAAATGTATTCTATAAAAAATACTAGTCAATTAGACTGGTATTTTTTATAATATTTTTTAGGAGATGATTTAAATGAAATTAAGTTCTGTAGTATTAGATTCGGATAATGCATTAAAACTAGCTGAATTTTATCAAAATTTATTAGGATGGGAAAAGAAAGTATATAATCATGGAGAAAATGGTGATTGGATTACATTAAGAAATAAAGAGGAGAGTACTACTAGATTAGTTTTTCAACAAATAGATAATTATCAACGACCCGTATGGCCAGAAGAAGATAATAAACAACAACAGATGGTACACTTAGATTTCTATTCTGAAAATGTTGATAAAGATGTTGAACATGCTATAAAATGTGGAGCTACTTTAGCATCATATCAATCAGGTGATTGGAAAGTTTTAATTGATCCGGCAGGTCATCCTTTTTGTATAGTACCTACTAGAGAAAATAGAATGAAATAAAATTTAATATTTTATACCATTGACGAATAAGACAAAACTATATATACTAATCTACAAACTTAGCATTTTTTAGGAGGATTACTATGTTCAGAGAATTGATTAATAAACTTTTAGCAAAGAAAAATAAATTAAAGGAGATATCTTCTCAAGTAGAACAAATTGAAGAAGATGAAAATGAAAAAGAGGAAGAAGAAGAAGTCTTTGATATTTCCTTAGCTCAAGAAGGTAATTTTTTAAAAATGGAAATTAGTGATTATGTTTCCGTTACAAGTTATATAAAAAGAATGCAAGTAATCGATTACCTTGGAGTAGAAAGAATAATAGGTAGTGCTGTTTTATGGAATGTCAAAAAACAAAAGGTAAGCAAAGGTACTTATTATGCAGTAATTATTGGTAATAGATTATATAACTTTTTCATGGATGGTAGTATTATAAAGGTTGATGAACGAATTAGAAGAGATGATGAAGTAGTTGAGGAAAGAATAGTTAATCTAGATATTGAGGATGATGATTACAGTTTTGTTTTACATCATCATGAAAGTACAGGTAATACTTTTTTTACGAGATTCTTTAATAAGAAAGGTCCTGATTTTGGTAAGTTAGATTTATCAGATGAAGAATTTCTTAAAGAAATCAAACAAGTAATTGCTAATCTAGAATCTATTGAAGGCATAGATAAGGTTTTTGATGTTAATCTATTAAAAAAATATATTTTAGGTGATTTTGAAGATCATGTGCATGAGAAAATAATGTGCTATGAAGGAAAATAACAAACTTGAACTCAATTAATAACGAGAGTTCAAGTTTTTATATGTAAGAAACTATGTTATAATTCTTATATAAATTAATTAAATACATTATTTCATGTAAGAGTAATTATGAAAGGAAATAAATTTATGAATGAAAAAGTAATAATTAGAGCTACTAATAAAAGTAATCTGTTAAAAGCAATAATCGATTATATGGAATCAGAAAAAATTGATTATAGTGTTGAAGATGATTTACTTAAAGTATCTAGTAATACTAAAAGAATTGTATATATTGAAGATGATGATAAGGAGTTTAACATACGCTCAGGGAAAAAAGATTTATCGGTTATTGTAATAAGTGATAAAAAAAGAATTATTGATTCAACTATAAATATTAATTATATTA
>CAMXBB010000130.1 GCA_947179265.1 uncultured Bacillota bacterium | reverse complement strand
GTTACAATTATATAAATTAACAAATACCGATGTTGTTGAATTACAAGAAAGATTAGAAGCATTAAAGAAAATTATTGCTGGTCTTTTAGCGATTTTAGGAGATGAAGCAAAACTTGCTGGTGTTGTAAAAGATGAATTAAGACAAATCAAAAAGGAATATGCTGTTCCAAGAAAAACAGAGATCAAATCAGAGATAACAGAGATTAATATTTCTGCTGAGGATTTAATTGTAAAAGAAAATGTTATGATTGTTTTGACAAAGCAAGGATATTTGAAAAAAGTACCGATTAAATCATATGCATCAGCTAATGGTGAGGAAACATTGGTTAAACCAGGCGATTATCCAATAAATATCTATGATACAACGACTTTAAATAAGTTAATTATATTTACTAAACTTGGTTACTATATCTTTGTACCAGTAAATGATGTACCATGGACTAAATGGAAAGAACTTGGCAAACATGTTAGCAATTTAGTTACAATAAGTCCTGATGATGCTGTAGTTGGATGTTATATCGTTAATGATGGTAATATGGACGAATCATTAGTTTTCTATACTAAAGATGGTATGGTTAAACGTAATCATTTAGGTGATTTTGTTGTTAGTAGATATACTAAATTATATACATCAATGAAATTAAAAGATGGCGATTATATCACTAATATATCTTTGGAGAAGGAAAACAGTGTCATAGTAACTAAGAGCGGTTATTATCTTGCATATAAGACTGAAGAAATACCATTTGGATCTAGTAAGTCTGGTGGAGTAAAAGGTATAAGCTTAAAAGATGATGAGGTTGTATCTGGACAACTTTATGATGATACTGATGAGTATTTAAATATATTCACTAATCAAAAGACTGCTAAACGTCTTAAACTTGCTGACTTAGCACAATTATCTAGGGCTAAGAGAGGTAGCATGCTTATAAAGAAGGTTAAAACAACAAATTATGAGATATTAAATGCTTTAGTAACTAATGCTAAAGATACAATTGGTTTATCTTTACTTGAAGATATTGGAATCTTAAAGAATACCGATATTTCGATAATGGATTTACAATCTACGGGTGGAGTTATATCTAAGAAAAAATTTGAGCACGGCTTCAAGTTTACTGATATCATTCATATAGAAGACGTTGAAAAAAAGAAGACTAAACCAAAGGAAGAACCTAAAGTAGATCCTGATTTAGATTCGTTAAAATTATAAGAATATTTGACCACTTACTAAGTATAATTTAGTAGGTGGTTTTTTATGGAAAAAAAGGATAACTTTAAAAACTTTGTAAGTAGAAATCCTGTTCTAGCCGATTATGTAGATAATAATTCGATGACTTGGCAGAAATTCTATGAACTATATGATCTATATGGTGAAGACAATTCTATTTGGGATAAATATTTAAATAGTAATAATACTAGATTAAAAAAGGATGATATAGTAGGTGAATTAGCATCATTAGTGAAGGGAATTGATTTGGATTCGATCCAAAATCATGTAAATAATGCTCAAAAGGCAATTAATATCATACAAGAGCTTACTAAGAAAACTCCAGAAGTTATAACTAAGGTCGAAAATCCTTTAACTAAGTTTTATGGTGATTAATGGAAACAAAGATATTATTAGAGCTAGATAAAGATCCTAAACTACATGAATATTTAATTAATCATTCAGCATGGTATGTTTATTTAAATAGAGATTCATCAAACTTTACAAACTTTAAAAAGGAGTATAAGGAATTTAAAAGAAATACTACTATCAATAAGGTAGATAAAACAGTGGAGAATATTGAATTATTAACCAATGTAATGAAAATTGTTTAATAATTGCAAAGCTCCCTTTTTTTATTGAAAAAAAGGAGTATTTCCCTTATAATTAAAGAGAATAGAAAGTAGCGAGTGATACTATGAAGAAGAGAAATGGTTTTACCTTAGTAGAGTTATTAGCAGTTATCGTTGTATTAGCTATAATTATGATTATTGCAATTCCTTCAGTATTAGAAGCTATGAATAATGCGAAGAAGAACTCTTTCTATTTATATGCTCAAAAAATATATAATGAAGCGATGAAAAAGTATAGTAGTTCAACAGATGAACTTTTTGATGATTCAAATTGTATAGTATATGATATAAAAAAAGATTTAAATTTACCTAGTACAGGAAATTTTGATGGATGGGCTAGAGTTGAAAGAGTTCCTGTAAGTTCTGGTAACAATAGTGTTTCTATAACGATAAATTCTGATAAAGTAATCCAAAATGTAAAACAATGTGTCGATTCTCCAGATAAAGATTCTAAATCATGTACACCCAATATTCCTTATCGAGTATCGAGCGATACAAAAAAACTCTTGCTTAGTAATGCTATAAGTAAGGGACAAGTATTTTGTGTAAGTTATCAACTTCTAGATGATAAAGGTGGACTCGGGAAAGAGGAAATCAAATGTGTTACCTATGAGGAAGGCACACCATACCTTGATTCTTTCGATTACAAAGTAAAAATAACAATGACTGATAAGTCATATTCTATTGAGAATGCAGAAATGACATCCGATATGTCTCAAGAAAAGTTCCTAAAAATACTTGCAGATTACAAAAAGAAACATAGTTCTTTAGCTATTAATAAGCCGAGCTGTGATGGTGATGATGTTGAAATAAGAGGAACTACAACTCTAAGAGTAACAGAATCAACGAAAAGTACTCAATCTAAGTCAACTAGTTCTGATGTTCCAACCAAAAATACTGATAAAATAACGGACAAACCAACAGATCCAAGTACTAAGAATACATCAGGTTCGAGTGATAAGACTGAATCTACGAAATCAACATCTTCAACCGATAAATCAAGTAATGTTAGTAATTCTACAAAATCTACTAATTCAAACAATACAGATAGACCAACAAATTCCAGTAATAGTACAAATCCAACTTCTGAAAATAGTTCTTCGAATGTAACTGATGAATCTAAAACCGTATTATCGAATGAAAAATCAACTTCATATATCAATAAAACAACTATTGCTTCACCAAGTGATAATCTTTTATTAAAAGAACTAATTATTGAGGGATACAAAATTGATTTTAATCCTACAACATATTACTACGATATTATAGTTCCAAATAAGGTAACTTCAGTAAAAGTAATAGCAACACCTAAGGATTCTAATTCAAAAGTTACTATATCCGGTCAAAATGGTTTCGTAGTTGGCCATAATCAAATACTAATTGAGGTATCTGATATCAAAACGGGCAAGCGTCTTTATTACCGAGTTATTGTAACAAGATTAAAAGATAATAATCCTGAAACATCAACAACTTCTAATAAGACGACAATCAATAGTACAACTTCATCAACCACGAGTAATGAAGCTGGTCCTAAACCTGATTCTTCAATAGATGATTCTAATGCTTATTTACAAACACTTGAAGTTAGCGGATATACTTTAGATTTTAATCCTAATGTATATGAGTATAGTTTAAAAACCAATGGAGAAAGTGATATCGCAGTTGATGCAACTCCAGCAGTTAAGGGAGCCAATGTCTTAATAACTGGAACAACTAATCTTGAAGATGGTGGAGAAGTGGTAGTAAAGGTAACATCTAAAAATGGGGCATACGAAAAAATATATACAATTAAGATTGAAGTTGAAGGAAAAAGTGAGAAGAAAAATACACTAAAAATGGTTGCGATCGGTCTTGCGGTATTAACTATAGCTGTAGTAGTGATTTTGGCGTTAACTAGAAAGAATCGTTCGAATGGTAATTATACAGGTACTACTGTTTCTACTAGCGGACCTGGTATAAATAATGGTGAATTTAATACTCCAGAATCTGGTATTGCAACACCAATTCCCATAACTCCTCAAGCACCTACTGTAGTCCAACCTCCACAAGAAGAACAAAATATAAACCACAACTTTCCAAGATAGATTAAAAGAGAAGTAGTAATATTTCTCTTTTAGTTTACTTATTTATAGTAAAATATGTGTAATCTTATTGACTAAAAACGACTAAAAAATTATAATATATTTATAAAGTAGAGAGGAAAGTAAAAATGAGAAATAAAATGAAAAAAAGAAATGGTTTTACCTTAGTAGAGTTATTAGCAGTTATCGTTGTATTAGCTATTATCATGGTTATTGCAATACCTTCAGTATTGGAAGCTATGAATAATGCGAAGAAGAACTCTTTTGTACTTTATATGGAGAAAGTTTTTAAGAGTACATCTGAGTACTACTTACAAGATTCTGCAACAGAAATGGCCGGAGCAGGTTATTATATCTATGATATAACTACTGATATCGGACAAAACTCTAGTGGAAATTTTAAAGGATATGTTCTTGTAGATGCATCTGATGTTGATGATGTTCAATATATTGTATATTTAAATGATAAAAGTTACATGGCTCTTGGACATAATGCTTCAAAAGATGGCTTTGACAAATACAAACCAAATTCATACAAAGCTGGTGATGCAGCTAATATGAAAGATCCAAAAAGTGTTTGTAGTCATTATTTAACATCTGTAAAAAAGACTACTGACAAAGAATGTATTAAAAAAGAAGCTGATCCTAAAAAAGATAATACAGTAATAAATATTGGATAAAAACAACTTAATGT
>CAMXBB010000129.1 GCA_947179265.1 uncultured Bacillota bacterium | reverse complement strand
AAATGTTTCTTCATCAGCATCACCAACTAGATTATAGTAATATTAGGTTAAAAAAAATGTAAAAAAAGGATGCTACTCATCCTTTTTTAATAAATTAACATCACTTTTATCTAAGCGCTTCAAGATTTCTTCATCACTCAGATTATCTATCTCATCAAATGTTAACTCATAGATAAAATAGATTTCTCTAGTAGCAATTAACCTTTTAATTAATTCTATTCTATTTTTTTGTACTAAAGCCTTGATATGGATTATTGCTAAATCAACATAACTCATGTCAAGAAGGATATAAATAAGTAAACGTAAATCGTCAAGTCCTAATTTATTTAACATGTCATTCGAAAACATATCACAACTTACATGGGCGTTATGTAAAGCTGTTAATAACGGACTTAATGATAATTCAGATGACCCAAATATCAAATCTAATACGGATAAAGTAGATGATTCAATAAAAGCTAGTAATAATTGTTTATTTTCAAAGCTTAAACTATAAAATATTGAATCAATCCTTTCACCTTTAAAACTCTCTCTTCCCGTTTTTACATTATGGTATTTATCATCGATTACAATGCTTGGAATATTTAAATACTTCCTACTACAAATTATTCCATTCTTTTCAATATAATGAACACATTCTGTTCCAAGATGAAGTGTTTTATTATAAAAATTTAAAAAATCAGCATTACTTTTAACAGCTTCAGGACTATTAAGATACGCTATAATTACTGATTGTAAAAGTTCATCAGGGAGTTTAAGTACAGTATCTTTTATCAATTGAAGAATCGTGTCTTTATCAAATCGCTTATCTAATTCACCAATAAAGGTTGAAATCAAATTTGAAAACAATTCATATTTTCGAAGCAGATCACTATTCTCTAACATATTTTGTCTAGTAACTTCATCACTAATATGAGGTGCTAGTAAAGGATATTTCTTTTCAAAAGTATTCTTTCTTTTCATGACAAACTCCCTTCTATGAATGTATATAATACTAAAACAAAGAAGTTTTGTCAATTTTAGTGTAAAGAAAAACAGATGTTATTTTACATCTGTTGAACCAAAACCACCTTTTCTAACGCCTTCAGCCTTATCGCCGTCAGCAATTAGAAATTTCATAAATATCAATTGTCCGATAGCATCACCTTTTTTGACTTCAATATCGTGATCAGAAAAATTATAATATTGAAACATAAAGTGTCCATCATTAGTTTCATTTTCATAATAATCAGAATCGATTATTCCAATACCATTTGCCATTGTAAAACCCTTTTTAGGGCCACTACTTCTATTAGCTAACATATACCATTCATCTTCACCACAATATGCTTTTAAACCGGTAGGTATCAATGTTGGTTTCATTCCTGGTTGATACATAGGAATTACTACATCTTCAGCAGCTTCGATATCATAAGCAGCCGCATTTTTGGTTTTTCTAACTGGGATGTTAATTCCTTTGTCTTCCCAACCTTTAGCTATTTCAAATCCTCTTACCTTTCCCATGTTCCACCTCCAAGACGTACAGCATCCTTTTCATGAAGTACGACCTTTCCTTCCTTCAATGATTTTACAACATCAATAATTCGTTGGTTGCGACTTCCACGGAAGATAATTGATAAATCTTTTTCTTCTTCATGAAATTCGCCATCAACTAAAACATCTAAATACTTCATAAATTCTTTGGTAAAATCATATTTTTTAGCCATTACATCCATAATTTGTTTGTCATATAAATAGCCAGAGAAGGCCCAAATATCTTTATTTGGATAAAACTCCTTGACTCTCTTTAATAGTGGAAGTAAGCCTTCTTGATTAGCAGGTTCCATAGGTTCTCCACCAAGTAGTGTTAAACCTTTTATATATTCTGGTTTCAAAGCTTCCATTATCTCTTCAATAGTCTCTTCAGTAAATGGTTTGCCAGCTTTAAAATCCCAAGACTCAGGGTTAAAACATCCCTTGCAATGATGAGTACATCCTGATACAAAGATAGTTACCCTAACCCCTGGTCCATTAGCTATATCATATTTTTTAATCTCCAAGTAATTCATATCAAGCTCCTATAGATGAGTAACTCTTTGATTAATCTCCTTTGTCTTACCTTCGTTCCAGAAGTTTTCTCCTAAGTAACCGCAAGTACGACGAGTTACATTCATCTTTGTTTTATCATGGTTTCCACAATTTGGGCACTCCCATTGTAGATCTTTATTTATTTTGATTTCTCCATCGAATCCACATACATGACAGTAATCAGACTTTGTATTAAACTCACCATATTGAACATTATCATAGATAAATTTAACTACCTCACGCATTGCGTCTAGATTATGTTGCATGTTAGGTACTTCGATGTAAGATATTGCTCCACCAGTTGATAATTTTTGTAATTCAGCTTCAAATCCTAGCTTAGTGAAAGCATCAATTTTTTCACGAACATCAACATGGTAAGAATTTGTATAATATCCTTTATCAGTAATGTCTTTAATCTTTCCAAATTTTTCTAAATCAATTTTCGCAAAACGATAACATAGACTCTCTGCAGGAGTTCCATATAAGGCAAATCCTAATCCAGTTTCTTTTTTCCATTCAGCACATTTATCTTTCATATGTTGCATTACTTTTGTTGCAAATGGAGTTCCCTTTGGATCTGTATGAGGAACACCTTTAACCAATTTAGTTGTTTCGTATAATCCAATGTATCCTAAAGATAGAGTTGAATATCCATCTTTCAAATACTTATCAATTTTTTCTCCCTTACCTAGGCGAGCTATAGCTCCATATTGCCAATGTACTGGTGAAATATCAGATGTAACACCAAGTAAAGCATGATGTCTACACATTAAAGCTTCACGACATAAGTCTAATCTTTCATCAAAAATTTGCCAGAACTTATCTTCATCACCATCTGCTAAGATACCAATTTGTGGTAAGTTGATTGAAACAACTCCTTGATTGAATCTTCCTTCAAACTTATAGTTTCCATTTTCATCTTTCCAAGGACTTAAGAAAGAACGGCATCCCATTGGTGAGAATACATTTCCTTCATAATTTTCACGCATTTTTTTAGCAGATATATAATCTGGATACATACGCTTAGAGCTACATTTAACAGCTAGTTCTGTTAAATAATCGTATTTTCCACCCTTTAAACAGTTATGTTCATCTAATACATAAACTAGTTTAGGGAATGCTGGAGTTATATAAACTCCCTTATCATTTTTTATACCTTCATATCTTTGTTTAATAATCTCTTCGATTATCATTGCATTTTCTTCGATATAAGGATCATTTGCCTCTAAGTTTAAGAACAAAGTAACAAAAGGAGATTGTCCATTAGTTGTCATTAATGTATTGATTTGATATTGAATAGTTTGTACTCCACTAGCAAGTTCTTTTCTAGTCTCAGAATCTACTAATTCTTCTAAAACCTTTTTATCATAATTTTTTCCTAAGATGCTTTTAAATCTCTTTGTAAATTTATCACGGCTCTTTCTTAAATATTTACCTAAATGTTTTATTTCAACTGATTGTCCACCATATTGGTTAGATGCAACAGCTGCAATAATTTGTGTTGTAACAGTACAAGCAACTTGGAAACTCTTTGGGGACTCAATAAGCTTACCATTCATAACAGTACCATTATCTAACATATCGCTAATATTAATTAAGCAACAATTGAAGATTGGTTGGACAAAGTAATCCATATCATGGAAATGAATTACACCATCATCATGTGCTTTACTAATTTTTTCTGGAAGTAACATTCTTCTTGTTAAATCCTTTGAAACCTCACCTGCTATATAATCTCTTTGAGTACTAGCAAGACAAGTATTCTTATTTGAATTTTCTTCACTTAATTCTTTATTTTCATTTCTAATTAGACTAAGAATACTTTCATCGGTAGTATTACTTTTTCTAACTAAAGCACGATTATATCTATATACTATATAATGTTTAGCTAATTCAAAACGCTTAGCTTCCATAAGTTTTACTTCAATGATGTCTTGAATATCTTCAACTAAGATACGTTTTTTATTTAAACTTTCAATATATTTTACAATCTTTTTTATCTCATTTGGTGTAGCTTTTTCTTCTTCAGGCACTTCATCGTTTGCCTTGCCGATTGCTATAGCTATCTTTTCTTTATCGTATTCAACGATATGACCATCTCTCTTAATTACTTTCATTTTATTTTACCTCTCCTTTATTTTTACAATCCCATTATAGCATTCAAACATTTTTTATTTTGTTGCACTTGCAACTTTTTATCGAAAATTGTAAAATAATAAAAATGAATGTTGAAAACTATATTTTTTAGGAGTGAGAATATGCCCAAAACTCGTATATTTGATGACATTGAAGAAGCCGATGTCAAAAAGTTGTTAAATTGTTTTAATGCAAATACTTTACATTTTAAAAAAGATGCAACCATTTTATCAAATGTAGCAAAGACTACACAAATAGGTATTATTATAGAAGGAAGCGCTCAAATAATACGTTATAATTCCAATGGTTCTAGGACCCTTATGGAAACATTAAAGGCTGGAAATATCTTTGGTGACTTCTCTGCTTATAATTTTGAAGAACTATATATTATCGCTTGCGAAGAAAGTGATATTGTTCTTTTCGAATATGATAAATTGATTACAAGATGTAAGAAAAATTGTCCATATC
>CAMXBB010000128.1 GCA_947179265.1 uncultured Bacillota bacterium | reverse complement strand
ATTTAAAAAATATAATTTACCTTTTTATACTAAAAGCGATACCACCCTATTCTCTACTTCTATTGGTAAATTCTTTTTAAATAATTTAGATAAGACCCCCACTGAATTGTTAGATGATATAAAGAAAAACTTTAATATCAAGATAAAAAATAATGAATTGATTTTTAATAAACTAAAAGCTCTTTTAGATACCTATTATTGGAGTGATAATTTAGAAGATATTAAGGGGTTAATAGAAGCTGAGTTAAAAAAAATAAAGATTCCTAAAAATCATTATAAAAATGAAATAACAACAACTGATTTAATAGATAATATATTTGATGATGATGAATATGTATTCTTGATAAACTTCAACCTTGGAAATATTCCTGTATTAAAAAGAGATGAAGATTATCTAAGTGATGAAATAAAACCTTATGTTCTTGAAACAACGGAAGAATATAATTCTATTCTTAAAGACAATATAATAAAAAGTATTAAGACAATTAAAAATCTTACTATAACTTATAAACTATCTGATAACTTTACTGAGTATACTCCATCTTTCTTAATCGAAGATGACTCACTAGAAAAGAAGGTGGGCATTAATACATATTCCAAATATTCAAATGAGTATAACGAATTACTACTCGCTAAATACACGGATAATTTAGTTAAGTTCAACGAAATAAATAAAGATATATCTATTCTAAATAACACATATAAAATAAATTATAAATCATATGATAATCAATTTAATGGTGTTGATAACTTTAAACTTATTAACAAAATAGATAATAATATTAATTTTTCTTATAGTAATATTGATACATATTACAAATGTCCTTTTAGATTTTATTTAAATTCTATTTTAAAAGTTATTGAATATAAAGAGATGACTCATGAGCAATTTATTGGTACCTTATTCCATTATTGTTTAGAGAAATGTGCCGATACTGATTTAGATCCAATAGAAGTATATGATGAATACATTAGTAATAATTTAGATGTGCGAGTATTTACAAATGCTGATAAGTTCTTTATTGAAAGATTAAAAGAAGAAATAACATTTATAATTAATTCTATAAAGATGCAATATCAGCATTCATCTCATACTAGTGAAGAACATGAAAAGAAAATAGAGTTTGAGGAGAAAAGAAAAATAACTTATAAGATAAAAGGATTTGTTGATAAAATTCTATATTTTGACAATCATGCTTTTATAATAGATTATAAAACGAATGCTAAAGATGTTGATAAGACTTTATTTGAATATGGTATTAATATCCAATTACCAATGTATCTATACCTACTTAAAAGAATTGATAATATTGATGTTGCAGGAATGTACTTACAACATATACTAGATTTAAATAGTAAATACGAACCTAATAAAGATATCGAACAAGAGAAAAAAAATAAACTAAAATTACATGGTTACACACTAGATGATACTGGTATCATATCTAACTTTGATGATGATTATGATGCATCTACTGTAATCCAATCATTAAAGATGACTAAACAGGGAACATGGTCAGCCAATTCTAAAATTATCAACAATGAGGAAAAAGAAGAAATCTACAATTTGATTGAGAGATTAATCTATAATGCTATCGATTCGATTAGTGATGGCAAGTTTGATATCAAACCAATCATTATCGAAAAGAAATGCAATGGGTGTGATTACTGCCAATATAAAGACATCTGCTATGTTAAACCTAAAGATTACAATATAATAAAAATAAAAGATGAATCAGGAGATGACGATAATGAGTAAATTAACAGAAGAGCAAGAACTTGCAGCTACAAAACAAGGATGCAATATTATCGTGTCTGCTGGTGCTGGTTCTGGTAAAACAACAGTACTAAAAGAAAGAGTTTTAAGAAAATTAAAAAACGGTGTTAAAGTAAATAAGTTAATCATATTAACATTTACTAAAAATGCTGCTAGTGAAATGAAAGAAAGAATTAGAAAAGTTATCAATGAAAACGATGAAGTTAGAGATCAAAGTGAACTAATCGATTCAGCTTACATTACGACATTCGATTCATTTGCTAATAGTTTAGTCAAAAAATATAACTACCTACTAAATATTGATAAGAGTTTTAAAATTGTTGATAGCAGTATTGTTAATATTGAACTTAAGCATATCTTAGATGACATATTAGAGGAATATTATGAAAGTGATAATAATGACTTTAAAGATATGATTAAAAGTTTTGCCGTAAAAAATGATTTTCTAATTCGCAAAAGTATTTTAAGTATTTATAGTGAGCTAACAAAACTATTGGATCGTAATACTTTCTTAAATACTTATATTGAGGATTATTATAGTGATAAAAAGATAGAAGAATTTTTAGATACTTATGAAGAACTAGTATTTAAAATCAGAAATGACATATGTGAGATGTTAGATGAGATAAATGATTTAACAATTGATTCTGATACATTAGAAAAAAATAATGCTGGTACCTCTAATCTCCGTTATGCTACTTCTATGGATGAACTTGTAAATATAAAAATTACTCTTGCTCCATATAGCGATAAGAAATATGATAATGAAATAGTAAAAGATATTAAGAAGAAGATAACTGAAGCAATGAAAAGCTTATCTAAACTTGCATGTGAAGAAAAAGGAATGTTGAAAAGTCATTACTTATCAACAAAAAGATTTGCATGCTGCTTAATTGATATATTAATCAAACTAGATGAGAGAATCATGGAATTTAAAAAGCAACATAACGCGTTTGAATTTAATGACATAGCAAGCCTTGCAATTAAGTTAGTTAGAGATTATCCAGAAGTAAGAGACGAAATAAAATATTCAACTCATGAGATAATGATTGATGAATATCAAGATACAAGTGACATTCAAGAAACATTTATATCTTATATTGAAAATAATAACGTCTATATGGTTGGAGATATCAAACAATCAATATATCGTTTTAGAAATGCTAATCCTTATATATTTAAAAATAAATATGATAGCTATCGAGAGAATAAAGGTGGATTTAAGATTGACTTAAACAAGAACTTCCGTTCTAGAGAAGAAGTTATTAATAATATTAATCTAATGTTCAATAGCATAATGCATGATAAGATTGGTGGAGCTGATTATAAGCAAGAACATCAAATGGTATATGGGAATAAAGGATATGATACTGCAAAAGCTAAACAAGATTATGACATGGAAATCCTTTCATATAAAAACGAAGATGGTAATTATAAAGATGATGTTGTTGAAGCATTTATAATCGCCGATGATATCTTAAAAAGAATTAATAACAAAGAACAAGTTGTATATATTGATAGCGAAGGAATGAAGACTAGAGATATAACATTTGATGACTTTGTAATACTAGTAAATAAGAGCAATAATTTTGAATTATTAAAGAAAGTTCTTGAAAGTAAAAATATACATTGTGTAATAGATAAAGATATTGATATTAAAGAAGAAGATGAAATCTATATTTTAAATAATATTGTTAAACTAATAATATGCATTCATGACAGAGATTTAAAAGATGTTTTTAAACATTCATATCTTTCTGTTGCGCGTTCATACGTATGTCATATGAGTGATGATGAACTTTTCAGTACCATTACTGAAAATACATATAAAGATACAGAGTTATATAAAAAGTGCTATGAAATAGCACAGGTTATAGATGGATTATCCAATAAAGATATACTTATAAGAATCATAAACGATTTCAATATCATTGATAAATCATATACTGTTGGTGATGTTCAAAATAGAATTGCTAAACTTGAAAACTTCTTTAATGATTCCATAAGCCTTAATGATTTTGGAATGAATATCTATGATTTAAATGATTACTTTACTACTATCATGAACGATGATGAGAACATAAAAATGCCAAGTAATGCTAATATAAGTAATACAGTTAAAATCATGACGATTCATAACTCTAAAGGATTAGAATATAGTTATGTATATTTACCATACTTAGCAAGTAATTTCCAAAAGAGTGCTAGCAAAGATATAATCAGTTTCTCTAATAAATTTGGTTTTATAATTCCTTTCTATGATAACGGAATTGGTTCTACATTTATAAAACAATTAAATAATTACTACAATAAAATTGAAGAGATATCTGAGAGAATAAGACTTTTCTATGTTGCGCTTACCAGAGCAAAAGAAAAGATTATAATGATTAATAATTTTAATGATAAGATTGAGTCTAAAACAATTTCTAATAATGGAGATGAATTAGGTACCATCTCGTCTTATAGAGATATATTGTCATTAATAAAAAATGATTTAAATCCTTATATAAAAGATGTAGATTTGAGTAAAATTGATATTAATGACGATTATAATATCATTAAAAGTTATAACTATGATAACTTTATTAATAAGACAAGTGATACTATAGAGGTGAAATCGATCAATATAGATAATGTTTTAGTAGAAGATAAACATTTCTCTAAAGCTTTAACAAGTATCATAGATGAAGATTTAAAAACTAAATTAGACTTTGGTACTTACATGCATTACGTATTTGAGGTATATGATTTTAAGAGCAATAATATCAATGAATTAGAATTAACGGATGAGGAAAAGAAACATCTACAAAATTTCTTAGATCATGAAGAATTAAAAAATATAAAAAATGCTAATATCTATAAAGAATTTGAAATTAGATATGAAGATGATACTAATACTT
>CAMXBB010000127.1 GCA_947179265.1 uncultured Bacillota bacterium | reverse complement strand
TTATAAATCTATGATAGAATACTTATAAGAATTAAATTATCATTGGTTTGCAAAGCTTTGGAAATTTAGTATAAAAGTAGTTTGGTGATAAGGATGAAAGAAGATATATTTTATAAAAATTTAAATAATCTAAATTTAATCGCCCATAGATTAGGATTTATGATGACAGATTATCCTGAAAACTCTTTAGAGGTTTTAGAAACAATTTTTAAAAATGAGGATATGCTTAATTCATGTAGTGGTTTTGAATTTGATATATGCTTTACAAAGGATCATATACCAGTTGTTATCCATGACAAATACATTGATGATATATCAGATAGTGTAGGTTTTATACGTTCTTATACAATTGATGAATTAAAGAAAATAAGTTTTGGATTTAGAAAAAGTTTGGGTATGAAGAGTGTATTCAAATTTAAAATAGTTACCTTAGATGAAATATTATCTTTCTTTTCCTCTAATAAAAAAGCTTTAATGAATAAAATAATAAAAATTGAATCAAAAGATTTTACTTTATTTAATCTACTAAATATAAAAATATTAGCAGAAGTGATTAACAAATATCCTAAGTTAGCTAATAATCTTGTTCATTTATCTTTTTATCCGAATAATTTAATAGCTTTAAAAAGAGTACAAAAAAACAAAAAATATTCTTTAACAAAGTCAGATTTATTGTGTGATTACAAAGTGATGTTAAGGTTATCTAAATTTATTAGAAGTATTGATCTGGTTTCACTAAGAATTAAAACAACTGATTTTCCTCAAATAAATAATATGAATACTAAAAGAGTAAATAAGAAAATAGCTTTTGATACTTTTGTAATGAGATTTAGTAATGTCATAGATGAAAAAACACTCAAACATGCTATTGAAAAATATGGTAGTGTTGGAATTTATGTACTTAATGATGATAGAGATATAAAAGAGTTTTGTAAAAAGATAAGTAATGATTTTTTTGAAAAATATTATGATAAAATCTTTTTTACAACAGATAGTCCACTTTCCTTAAAGGGGAAAAATAATCAAGTTTAGGAGTTAATTATGAAAAAATATGATAAAAGTGTAGATAATGATAAAATAGTATTTAGAGATTTAACAAATAATTTAGAACTATCAGTAATGCATTACGAAGAAGAGTGTGCATATGATACGCCTTTTATTGATGAAAGATATGATATCGATTTTTTGAAGTATGTTATAGAAGATTTAAAGGAATCTAAAGATATCGGGATTCTTTTTGTTGAATATGATTCTAAAACTCTAGAAGAGGAACTAAGTAAGTTAGGTTTAAAAGTATCGTACTATCAATATACGATTAAACCATCTAAAAATGCGAAATCAGAAGGTTATGAAATAGCTGATAGCTTAGATCCTGTTGCTAAAGAATTCTATTTAAGTACTATAAATAGAATTGGACGTGAAAATTTTAAGATGACGCATCCTAATGAAGAGTATCGTGAATATGGTGAGAAATGGCTTTATATTGAAGGATTTAAACACCGCGTGTATCGAAAAAATGGTAAAGTGGTTGGAGTAGTGGATTATCAAAACTTTGAATATGATCCTGATTATGGGACTCCAACAAATAAATATTTTGATTGTAATAATAAATTATGTATTAGATGTTTCTTTAGCGAAGACGATAAAGTTTTTGAAGATATTATTGATGATTTATTAGCAATCTATAAGAAAGATATAATAGTTAGTATTACTTATAATGAGAAAAATCTAAAGCGTGTTGTTGATAGTTTGAATAGTGAATTTGATTTTTGTCAGTATACATTAGCTGATAATAATTAAAACTAATTTAAAAAAATAATATATCTATGATATAATCTATTGTATATAAGGAGTAGAAAGATGAATCAAGCTTTTCAAGATGAAATAATAAGAACATACTCTTATTTGAAATCGTATAATGATTGTATGCTTTTTTTAACTCAAGAAGATTACGATAAATTGATGAGTGGTCCTAAATTAAAACATCATTATATGGAGGTCAGTGTTAATCTACTGAAAGAATTTTTAACAAATTCATTCGCATATTCTTATATTTTACGTTGTGCTGATAAAGAGATAAGTGAAGTTAGTGTTTCCTATATATACTACGGAGATACGGTTGGAATGGTTATACTCAGCAGAACCGAATTTGTGAAATATGTTGATGAAGCTGTTAAAGCAGGATTAATTACTTTAACTGAGGAAATGCAAACAAGACTAGAAACTATTCGTTCTAAGATGACTTATGAGTTATATAAAAGTGAAAGAGGAGATCTTTTTAAAATGACCATTGATGGTCAAGAATATGAAATAATGCCATCGCTTTTTTTCAAAATAGTTGAGATGAGTGATGAAGAGTTTATAAGAATCTGTTCTGATGATAGTATTAAAGAGATTGCGGGAATACCGAAGGCACATCTAATGTATGCTGCTTTAAAATTTTTTGATGAAAAGATGGTAAGAAATTATCTTTTTCCTGACTCTATTCTAAATCGACTTTATAATTTAAATTGTAATAAATATATTGATATTCAATCTATTAATCAGCATATGTCTATAGATGATATAAATGTTCCTCATTTCATCGTAAGTGATGAATTAAGAAATGCTATTTTTTCTGATATGCCAAGTGAACTTTCAAAAATTGAGCAAGCTATTTATATCTATATAAAAATGTGTAAAATACTAACATATGACGAAGAATTCTATGCTTTAAATCAACAGGGAGCAGAAACGCAAAAGCATCGTGAATTATCATATATAAGTTCTATAACTCCAAGCAATAACAGAGTCGTATGTTTTGAATTTAATGCTATCTATGCTAAATTATTAGAGGAGTTAGGTATTAAGTTTACAATTGATTATAAAGAGGTTATGGAACAAGCTTATGGAGTGGGGCATGAATCCCTTGAATGGCGTTATCATAAGTTTTTAGTAGCTGCAGATTCTAGTGAGACTTTTTTAAGCAATGATATGACTTTAGCAAAACTTAATCAACCATTACGAGGATTAAAGTGTATCAATCTTAATGAGAATACTAAAAAAGAATTCCAAAGATTAGTTAGTAGAATCTATCGAATGATTGCATTACTAGAAAATCCAGAAGTGACAAAGGTAGAGGAAGAAGAAAGTTTAGAAGACTTATTGCATCAGTATTCAAAATGTACAACCAATATCAAAGAGATACCATTAGAAGAAAAAATCGATATTTTATTTAATAAACTTAAAGCATCACTATTAAGCGGAATCGATATTCTAGCATATATGTTACAATTGAAAAAGGTAATATTTAGTGAAGAAGAACAAGAGAAAAACATCAACATTGTTGTTATTAGAAATAATAATAATATTGATGATACTATACAAGTAAGACCAGTTGCTGTAATTGTTATAAATCCTGATTCAATAGAAAATAATGCATCAGTAAATAAGTATTTCATATATGATAGTGACTGTAATCTATCAGAAATAGATATTAATGAACTACAAGAAAGATTTGATAGTGGTACTTTAGGTTATATTGATCCATGGAAGGATCCAACTATAAGTGGAATAAAGATGTGAGGTATGAGATGATAGATAAATTAAATGAAGTATGTGATAAGCTTATCTCTTTGAATAATAGTGATTATGAAAAATTTGTAGTTATTAAAAAGATATTGAACAAGGCTGATGCTTTTATCAATATGGATATTGAGTATGCCTATTCGATATTAAGGGATTTAGAGGTCCCTGAAGAAGATATAAAGAACGTTTATCTAGAACTAATTGATCCGTGCAATTAAAATTTAAACAACTAAGAGGTGAATTATGGAAAGAAAATGTATAAAAAGTGTTGGTTTAGACAAAGAAGATTATGAAGAAACATCAAAAAACATAATTGAAGATTTAAAAAGAATAAGAGAAATGATATTAAAGGCAGAAGAATCGAGTGATCAATGGAAATTATTATTTGACTTATTGATGGCCATTGATAGTATGCTTGGAAATAAGGAGTTTTTCAGAATGTCTTTATCTTTAGCGATAAGTGCAAGTGAAGAATATTTAACAATAACTTATTATGAAAATCCAGTATTGTATAGAAGAATGTACGATGATACAGAATTGCTACCAACGTATTGTATAATAAAAAAGGATTTAAAAGGTTTCTATTTTGTTAGAGAAAAAGATGTCTTACCTAATCCTGAACATCGTGGAAGACAAATCGATTATGAAATAAGTGCATATTCTTATGAAGATAATAAAGTAAGTTTAAAGACATTTAACAGAACTGGTTTTGCTTTCCAAGTAAATAATGACTGTCTAGATGCTCCGGAGGAGTTTGTAGCAAAGTTACAAAAGATGCCAGATAATAATTAATAGAATAATAGACTAATGACCTAGTCTATTATTTTTTTTTAGCATAATATATCTTAGAAAGGAATGTTTATATGAATCCAAGATGTATTGAAAAAGAATTCCCAGCTGCAGAACATCCAATGAATGCTGATATGAATTCGATGAATATGAATATGAATAGTGGATGTGGATGTCCACCAATCTATGAATGTCCAGACGAAAGAGTATGTGAAAGATATATTGTTCACAATGTGCCGCACATTGTTCCTATTCATACTAAGATGATTAATCATCATATATATCGTCATACATATGCTCCATGTTATACTTATCAAGAGATAGATACATGTGAAAATATTACTGATGGATGCTCAGGAATGATGAGATAATTATTGACATTAACCTATTAAGCATATATTATATATACT
>CAMXBB010000126.1 GCA_947179265.1 uncultured Bacillota bacterium | reverse complement strand
GCCAAAAGATTTTTCATAACAGTTATATTGTTCTTTTATAAATGATGAAAAAACTACTAATTGTATAATTATTGAATATAGATAAGATAATAGTTGACAACAAGTAATATTATGATAAAATTAGTATTGTTTTAAGTATCAATGGCATTTTTTCATAAATAAGCATATAATGATGAAGAAAAAATGATTAGGAGGAAACTTATGAAAACTATAAAATTAACTGATGAACAAATCGAACAATATTCTTATGCAGATGTTGCATTCTTAGTTTTAGAAACTAATGGCAAAAAGATGAAAATTCAAGATTTATTCACAGAAGTTATAAAACTTATGAAGTTACCAGATAGTTATTTCGAAAATAAAATCGGTGATTTCTTTGCATTACTTTCAACAGATAAAAGATTCTTAATGTTAGAAAAAGGATTTTGGGATTTAAGAGATAATCATGCTAAAAAGATTATTATCGATGATGAAGAGGATGAAGAAGAAGAACTAACTGATGTTGAAGAAACTATTGATGACGAAGAATTAAATGAAGATGAAATTAATTATGATAATGATCAAGTAGACGATGATGACGATGATGACGATTTAAAAGATTTAGTTATCTTAGATGATTCAGAAGAACAAGATATGATGTAACTTAACTTCTTAAAATATTAGAAAGAGGTATAAGTATGATAGAAAGATTAAATATTATTGAAGCAAGATTTGCTGAGTTAGAGAGAGAGCTTGTTAATCCTGATGTATTGAGCGATTATAACAAGATGAAAAGTTTGTCTAAAGAAAAGAGTTCTTTAGAAGAGACAGTTAATAAGTATAATGAATATAAACGTGTATCTGAAGAGATTGATAGTTTAAAAGAGTTAGTACATGATCCTGAGATGGGTGAAATGGCATCTATGGAATTAGAAGAGAATAATCAACGATTAGAAGCTCTAACAAAAGAACTTGAGATTTTATTGATACCTAAAGATGAAAATGATGGAAAAGATATCATTATGGAAATCAGGGGAGCAGCTGGTGGAGATGAAGCAAATATCTTTGCTGGTGATCTATATAGAATGTATACTAGATATGCTGAAAAGCAAGGGTGGAAGACAGAAGTTATCAATGAGGTAGAAGGAACAGCTGGAGGATTTTCTCAAATTGAATTTGCTATAAAAGGTGATAACGTTTATTCAAAGTTAAAATTTGAATCAGGTTCTCATAGAGTTCAAAGAGTACCTGAGACAGAGTCTCAAGGAAGAATCCAAACTTCAACAGCTACTGTTGCTGTAATGCCAGAAGCTGAAGATATCGATTTTGAACTTGATATGAATGAATTAAGAATTGATATAACGAGAGCTAGTGGTAATGGTGGACAAGGAGTTAATACGACTGATTCGGCAGTACGTATTACTCACATACCAACAGGTATCATTGTTTATTCACAAACTGAAAGAAGTCAAATAAAGAATAAAGAAAAAGGTCTAAAGATTATGAAGACTAGACTTTATGATTTAAAGTTACGTGAAAAAGAGGAAGCAGAAGGAGCTGAAAGACGTAACAAGATTGGTACTGGAGATCGAGCTGAGAAGATAAGAACTTATAATTATCCTCAAAATAGAGTAACTGATCATCGAATAGGCTTTTCAGTTATGTCGCTTGATAGAGTTATGGATGGTGATATTGATTCAATAATTGAAGCATTGATAACAGAAGATCAAAGAAGAAAATTAGAAAATGAATAAGCCTGATTATTTAACAGATAATGATTGGAATTTACTTACTGAAAAATATGAAGACATGGAAGAAGTATTAGAAAAATTAAATAACAATTATCCAGTTCAATATTTAATAGGGAATGTTAATTTCTATGGATATGATATATTAGTAAATGAAAGTGTTTTAATACCACGATTTGAAACTGAAGGTTTAATTGAAAAGACAATCTATTACTTGAAGAAATATAATCTCACTGATACAAAAGTGTTGGATATTGGAACAGGTAGTGGATGTATACCAATAACTTTAAAGAAAGAAATACCATCTTTAGATGTAACATCAATAGATATCTCTCCTGATGCTTTAAGAGTAGCAGAAGAAAATAAGAAACTAAATGATGTTGATATAACTTTAAAAAATATAAGTGTTTTTGATTATAAAACTGAAGATAAATGTGGACTAATAATATCTAATCCTCCATATATAAGTGAAGATGAAGTAATAGATCCAAAGACTAAATATGAACCATCTATATCTTTATATGCTGATGATGATGGAATGTATTTTTATAAGTACATTATCTCTCATGCTAAAAATATGTTATTAGATAAATCTATTATAGCTTTTGAGATAGGGTGTTTTCAAGGAGATAGATTGAAAGAATTTGCTAAGCAATATTTTCCAAACTCAATAATTCTTATTGAAAAAGATTTATCAGAAAGAGATCGATATTTATTTATAATAAGTGAATAAAATATAAAATATTACCCCATATATATAAGTAGAGAGGGTAATTTTTTTATGAAGAAAATATTGATAGTAGTAGCAATTATAATAGTAGTACTAATATCTAAAGAAGAAAATGAGATTATAATTCCTAATAATGCAATTCGTTTTAGAGTTGTAGCTAATAGTAATACATTAGAAGACCAAAGTATAAAAAATAATATTGCAAAGTATATTGAAAGTTATGTAATTGATTTAACAAGTGATGCTAAGAGTAGTGAAGAAGCTAAAGATATATTATTAAGTAATCATAAAACAATTGAAAATGAAGTTGAAAACTATATGGTTATGAACAATATAAAAATGAATTATGAAGTATCTATTGGAAGAAATTATTTCCCAAGTAAGAATTATCGTGGTGTTAAGTATGATGCTGGGTTTTATGATTCTATTGTTTTAAATTTGGGAAATAAGCAAGGTATTAATTGGTGGTGTGTTATGTATCCGCCACTATGCTTAGCAGATAGAGATACTAAATCAACTGATGTTGAATATACAACACTTACTAAAGAGATATTAGATAAATACACTAAATAGTTTTACTATAAAAATGTCAACTAACATATAATATTATTGACTTAAGAAATCCTTAAGGATATAGTAAGGTTGAAATTTTTAAAGGTGAAATTATGAAAAAATTAGTTATTGAAGGAAAAAGAGATTTAAAGGGTGAAGTTCATATAAGCGGTGCTAAAAATAGTGTTGTAGCATTGATACCAGCAACTATTTTAACACGTGGTAAATGTATTATTAGAAATGTTCCAGATATAAGTGATGTTAGAATGCTTATAAGTATGATGAGGGAATTGGGGTCAGTAGTTACATTTGAAAATGAAATATTAACTATTGATAATAGTAATGTTAATCCTACATGTATAAGCGAAGAATATGCTAGTAAAATTAGAGCATCTTATTATTTCATGGGTTCACTACTTGGAAGATATCATCATGCAGAAATGTCTTTTCCAGGAGGATGTGTAATTGGAAGCAGACCAATTGATTTTCATATCAATTCATTTAAAAAAATGGGAGCTAAAATTGAAGAAAAATTTGATGGTTTTATAATGAATGTTGATGGGTTTAAAGGAATCGATATCTTCTTTGATTTTCCTTCTGTTGGGGCAACTGTAAATGTTATGATAGCTGCAGTACTCGCCAAAGGAACAACAAGAATTGTTAATGCAGCTAGAGAACCAGAGATAGAGAATGTAGCTGACTTTTTGATATCTATGGGAGCTAAAATAACTGGAGCAGGAAGTGGAACCATTATTATCGAAGGTGTAGAAAATTTAGGTGATGGTGAAATCGATGTTATTCCAGATCGTATTGAAGCCGGAACTTACCTAATAATTGGATCTCTTCTTGGAACTGATTTTAAAGTAACTGGAGTAATCGAAGAACATATTACATCTTTAATATCCAAACTTAAAGATGCAGGAGTTAGCATTGATGTTAATGGATCAACTATTAAAGTATCTAAACCAGATAGATTAAAACCTGTTAATATAAAAACAACAGTATATCCAGGTTTTCCAACAGATCTAGGTCAACCTATGAGTACCTTCTTAACTCAATGTGAAGGTGAATCATTATTTGAAGAGACAATATACGAAAATAGATTAAGACATATACCTCATCTTAATAATATGGGAGCAGATATAAAAGCTTTTGATAAGACAGCTATTATTAAAGGTAAAACTGATTTAGTTGGAAGAAAGGTTAAAGCAACTGATCTAAGAGCGGGGGCTAGTATGTTAGTTGCAGGTATGATTGCTGATGGAACAACAACTATATATAACATTGAACACTTGCTACGTGGATATGAAAGAATTGTAAGCAAACTCAATAATGTAGGTGCAAATATAAAACTAATTGATGAATAAGCCTTGATTTTTAACACATTTATGTTATACTAAACAAGTAATGAATTTCTATAACTGTTTAAAGTTATGGCGGAAGGAGGATTTAGATGAAAAAAAATATACATCCAAATCAAGTTATGTGTACTTTCAAATGTGCTTGTGGTGCTACTTTTAAAGCTATGAGTAATAAAGAGGAACAATTAGTTGAAGTATGTTCAGAATGTCATCCATTCTATACAGGAGCACAAGGTAATCGTAAGAAAACTGGTAATGTTGAAAAATTCAATAAAAAATATAATCTTGATAAGTAAGAATCCTAAAGGATTCTTTTTTTATGATAAATGATGATTTTTGTGGTATATTGTTAGTAGGGTGATAATAATATGGGAAAAGTAAAATATTTAATTGAAAGAATATCTC
>CAMXBB010000125.1 GCA_947179265.1 uncultured Bacillota bacterium | reverse complement strand
AGTAATTGAAAGTAGTGATTCCTAGTATGAAATTTAATAAAAGAATAAATCGTAATAAAAATTATAGTAAGAAATCAATAATCTTATTTGCAATAATGTTTATTGGACTTGGATTTGCAGCACTTAGTGCAACACTAGGGATTAATGGACTTGCCAAAATCGGGCATATATCTTTTGATGTTCATTTTAATCGTGTTGATCTTTTGGAAAGTAGCATGGAAGCTGAGAAAGATGCGACAATCAATCCATCAGATAATACGCAAATTGATTTTAGTTTAATATTAACTAAACCTGGTGAATATTACGAATTTGAAGCAGATATCGTAAACCGGGGAACATTAGATGCATATCTTTCAGGTATTGAAGTAATAGGTTTTGATGATGAAATAAGTAAATATTTAGATATTGATTGTAGATATGCAAATGGTGGAATAATCAGTGTTGGAGATTTATTACCAGTTAGAGAATTTGAGAGAATTAAAGTTCGAGTTAGTTTTCTATATGATATAACACTTGAAGATCTACCAGAAGAGGGAACAGAAGTTAGCTTTAGTTTAAAACTAACGTATTCTCAAGATGGTGGAAAAAGGGATGATAGACTTCATTCTATAGTTGTAGCAAAGAGTGAAGGTTTAGATAATGTAGCTAGTAGATATGTTGAAAGTGAAACAGGAATTAACTTTTTAGATTTAACTTCTGATGCTAATGGAAAAGGAGTATATTTAAGAGCAGGAACGGAGAATGATGCATACCCAGTATATTATTATCGCGGAGATGTAAATGATGATAATGTGTTATTTGGAGATTTCTGTTGGAAGATAGTAAGAACAACAGAACAAGGCGGAACAAAGTTAGTTTATAATGGTGTTACAAGAGAAATATATGAAAATGAAAAGTTAGAAGAAGACGAATATAAAAATGTTATACAAGATTATATATCAAAAGATAGAAATGCTATGGAAGAATATTATACTTTTAATTCAGATACAAAGATGTGGATAGGTAAAGTTACTTCTAGTTATTCGGAAGCATCAATAAGATTAAGTGTATCTTCGTCTGGACAATATGTTTTAGATTATAGGACAACTAGTATGGATCTTGGTATGACCAGTTTAGAAATGTATACTAAAGCATACATATATGTAAATGGTGTTGCTAAGATTAATGGTATAAGTGGTTTAAGTTCATCTCAATTATATCTTGGATATTTAAATCCATCTGACGTTATAGAAGTAGTATATGAAACATATGGTAATGCGTCACCAAGTAATACCATAAGTTTTAGTATTGGCAAAACAAATGGAGGATTTGTAAAAACATGCGATAATCTTGGAGAAGATGCTCAATTGGATACAAAAACATCATTTAATACAGATGATGGCACGTTGGCAGATGTAGGGTATATGTATGGAACAAGATATGAACCTACAGCAAGATGGAAAGATGAGCCATTTATTTATGGAAGCGATGTCACATGGAACGGAACAACATATTCCTTAGACGAACCAGTAGAAGAAGCTGATACAATAGTAAATATAGCAACAAAACATTATACGTGTAAATTATCAACAGAAGGTACATGTGATAAGGTTTATTATGCAGTTCTTATTGATCCTAACAATAATGTATATGCCTTTGAATTAACTAATGGTAAGAAAATAGAAACTATAATAGAGGAATCTACTAAAAATGAAAATGATTCGGTAATGAAAACTGTTGTTGATGCTTGGTTTGAAGAAAAATTATGGCTTCAAGAAAGTAAACTAGAAGATGCAGTATGGTGTAATGATCGAAGTGTAGCAGAAGGTGGATTGCGAAAAGATGGTCAAGTTGCTCCAATGGTCCTTTTTGGGGCAAATAGATTTAATCTACCAGCGGCTACAATATCAGAACTACCAGAAGAACCTCCAATAGCGGAATTTATAAATATACATATTAAAGATGCTGATGTTTGTCCAAATAAAAATGACAGATTTACAAAGAATGACACAGCAAATGGAAATGGTAAGCTAACATATCCAGTAGGATTATTAACTTTTGAAGAGGCAATAATAACTGGTTATATTATGAATATGTCTTTTAGCTCAACTATGTCACCAATTGTAATTCTTGTTCCTGATATCAGTATTGTAATGCCTTTTAGTGATAATGGAGTTTCTGAACAAGATAATAGTTCTCCTTTTACTGAATATGGTGTAAGGCCTTCAATAGTAATAAAGAATGAAATAAAAGTATTGCGTGGAGATGGTACTGCAACAAATCCATACGTAGTTGATTCACATGTAGAAAAATAAAAAAGAGAAAATGATAATTAAATCATTTTCTTTTTTGTATGTCAATCAACTTTACCTCTAATTGATATTAGATAGTGTTTATTATATAATTTAAGTATCATAGATAGTAAAGAGTGTGAAGTAGATGAAAAGACTTAATCATAATAAAAAGCTTAATAAAACGACAATATTATTGTTTGCAGTAATGTTTATTGGGTTGGGATTTGCAGCATTGAGTGCAACACTAGGAATAACAGGTCTTGCAAGAGTTGGGCATATATCTTTTGATGTTCATTTTGCAAACGTTAGTGTAAATGAAGGTAGTATGGAAGCGGTAATGCCAGCGAAAATTACAGGTTCAGATAATACCCAAATAGATTTTAGTTTAATATTAACCAAACCAGGAGAGTATTACGAATTTGAGGCAGATATTGTAAATAGTGGGACATTAGATGCGTATCTATCTAGCATTGAAGTACTAGGTTTAGATGAATCAATGCAAAAATACTTAAGTATTGATTATCGATATACTAATGGTGGAATAATAAGTATTGGAGATTTATTACCAGTTAACTCAATAGAGAGAATAGTAGTAAGAGTTGATTTCTTATATGATATAACTCTTGATATTATACCTGATGAAGGAACAGAAGTAGACTTTACTTTAAATCTAACATATACTCAAGATGGTGGAAAAAGAGATGATAGACTTCATTCTATAGTTGTATCCAAGAGCGAAGGCTTAGATAATGTAGCAAGTAGACATGTTGAAAGTGAAACAGGAATTGATTTTCATAACGAGCCATCAAACACTAATGGAAAAGGAGTATATTTAAGAGCAGGAACACAGAATGATGCATATCCAGTATATTATTATCGTGGAAATGTAAATGATGATAATGTATTATTTGGGGGATTCTGTTGGAAGATAGTTCGTACAACAGAACAAGGTGGAACAAAGTTAGTTTATAACGGAGTTCCTAATGAAGAGTATTTATCTGAAAAACTTGATGAGTCGGAGTATATAAATAATTCGCAAGATTATTGGACAGAAAAGCAAGAAACGATTGAATCATATACTTTTGATGACAATACAAAGATGTGGACAAATAGTAAGCATGAAAGCTACTCGACGTCTTTAATGGAATTTAGTCTGCCATCATCTGGAGAATATGTTCTTGATTATACGATAAGTAGTACAGAAAACTACGATATGGCTTATGTATATGTAAATGGAAAGGTAATAGTTGATGGTGTAAGTGGTTTGAGTTCGTCACAAGTATATCTTGGAAAATTAAATGCATCTGATGTCATAGAAGTATACTATGAAAGAAATAGTTATAGTTCAATGTATGATGATACTTTAAGTTTTAGTATTGGAAAAGTAAATGGAAGAATGACAAAAAGTTGTAATAATATAAGAGAGGACGCTTTAATAGATTACAAACCATCTTTAAATAATAAAAATACAACTCTAGCAGATGTAGGTTATATGTATGGAGAAAGATATGAACCAGTGATGTGGAATGATGATTCATATATATATGGAAGTGATGTATCATATAAAGATGGAGTATATACACTTGAAGAACCATCAACAAATGATGATTTAGACAAGCACTACACTTGTAAGTTAGAATCAACTGATGGAACATGTAGCATAGTATATTATGTTTATTATCGTGAATCTTATTATGAGTATCCAACACAATTTGTTAATACTTATGCAATTCCTTTAAATAATGGAGAAACAATAGAAACTGTTTTTGAAAAATCATTTAGTAATGATAATGAGTCAGAAGTAAAAAAAGTTGTCGATAAATGGTTTGAAGAAAATCTGTTAAATCAAGAGGATAAAATGGAAGATGCAGTATGGTGCAATGATCGTTCAATAGCATCTGGTGGATACCTAAAAACTGAGCCAATAAATTATCATACATTCTTTGGAGCAAATAGAATAATGAATGAAGACTATGAAGTTGTTCCTACTATTAAAGACGATGATGCTTGTCCAAATCAAAGAGATCGCTTTACAAAGAATGATACTGAAGTAGGAAATGGGAAATTAAAATATTCAGTTGGATTATTAACAGCTGATGAGGCCACAATAACGGGATATCATTGGGGATCTTATTTATCAACTGCATATTTAACTATGTCCCCATTTGATGCCTATCCTTCTTGGGAAAGAAATGGTGTAGCATTATTTAAAGACGAAGAAGGAGATGAAGTGCCTGGTGATGATGAAGATGATGAGCAATTGTATGGCGTACGTCCTTCGATAGTAATAAAAAATGAAATAAAAGTATTGCATGGAGATGGAACTGCAACTAATCCTTATGTAGTTGATTCTTATGTAGCTAAATAATATAACTTAAGAGATAATGAAAATTATCTCTTTTTTCATAGTAAGACATATTTTTTATTATTTATCTATTATACTTTCTTTTGTGATGATATGAAGGTATATGTAGATGTAATAATTATTATTAATTTTATATATG
>CAMXBB010000124.1 GCA_947179265.1 uncultured Bacillota bacterium | reverse complement strand
ACACTACTATGAGGTTCAATAATACTAATTTTTATAAAAGATTTATTCATTAGAGTATATTCATCTTTAGGAGTAAATTCTGATCCATCTAGGTGTTCTTTTAATACAACATCATATATCGGATAATCTTGATTATTAGTTATAGTAGTTTTAAATAAAACTTCTTCATCTTTATCATAATATTCTTTATTATTAATTATCTCTTTACTAACTGTTGGAGAAAAATATTCATTCAATATCTTCCATTCACCAGATATCATAACATCTTCTGAAGGCATTACAAAGTCATCTTCTTTATACCATCCTAAGAAAGAACATCTTCTCTCTTCATTTGTTTCTGGTTGAATACAGATTGTTTCTTCAGGAATTGATTCTAACTTTACAATATCTCCTGGCTTATATTTTTTGGAAGTTGGTAGAATCGCACTAGAATTCTTAGGAATTATTTCACCGATAAATTGATATTTAACATCATATGATATCAATTCAAATTCTCCAGTTATCAGAATATCACTCGCTGGCATAGTTATTATTACAGTATCATCAATTAATTTATCATCATAATGCCATCCAAGGAAACGATATCCTTTTAATATATCACCATATGCTAATGAATCTATTGATACTAAATCCCCTTCATAATACTCTTTATCTGATGGAAATATGAATCCATCAGGAATATCTCCTTCAATCGTATATCTTACTTTATAAGATTCCTTTTGGGTAAAAGAACCAGTAAATATAACATTCTTTTCTGGCATTGTAAATTTTCCATTGGTTACTTCTACATCTTCAGTCTTCCATCCACTAAATGTATATCCAGGAATATTTGGTTCAGCTGAAACTCCAACTGATGCTCCGCCAACATAAGAAATGCTATTATCAAGAGTTGGAGCATTCTCAGGAATATCACCAACATATTGATATTTAACGGAATATCTTGTTAAATCTGTTCTACCTATATAGGTATGTACTGTATTTGAATACTTAAATAAATCATTTTCTCGAGCCGATGCAATATTCCAAAAATCCATACGATTAGTATTATAATCCTTCAAACTAGGTGTTTGGGTAATAATACCTATTGTTAACTTACATCCAGCTTGAAGATTTTTAATAGTAAATGAAACAGTTCTTGTATCTTTATTATAATGAAGTCCATGATAATTATAGATATTATCTGAGATCTCTTCATCGGAATCATCTACTACACTTCCTGGACAAGAAGCTTCTGAATCTCTCTTTATTGCACCGATACTATCATCAGATGTTTTTACAAAGTCTTTAAAAGTTAATCCTTCAGGAATTTTATCTTCAACAGTAATATATCCAGAATAGATTTGTGACACAGCTGTATCACTTGAGGTAACAACATATTTATCTTTTCCATCATAGATAACATCTAAGTAATATATAAGTTCTGATGATTCCATTACTCGAATACCATCTTCATTATCATCTTTACTAAAACTAAAAGATATGGTGTATATTCCAATACATCCTAGGAATATGATTAAAGATATAATTATTTTTTTTAATCCAAAGGTATTCCTAAACATGAAACAACCTCCTTTCATTTTTATTAATCTAATATATAAGGATTGTTAGGTGTACCATCTCCAAGAGCTATCTTAAGACCTGGTTTTAGTGATACTGCAGGTCTTACTGTAGCACTTACAGTTGCATTATAATTTACTACATATCCTAAATGATAATAATTAACCTCTGTAGTATTTGAAGGAGAGCCACTTTCTGGAGTCATAGTCCACCAATCAGTTTCATTATTGAGGTAAGAGTTTTCTTTCGCTCTTCCATGAATTGCTCCAGACATTATTGATTCTTGGAACGTTAAAAGCCCAATTGGATATTTGAGTTTTCCATTTCCAATATCACTACTAGTAGTAAAAGAATCTGCCTTTTCACAGGACAAATCAGGAATATAATCGTCCGTAGTCGTATAATTATATACTGAATAATAAGTCAGATCCGTAGTTATGGACCCACCATTTGGATTGTATCTGCTAGCTGAAAAATTATTTTCACTTACTCTACGATCATTGCAATATATAGTATCTTCAAGGTAATTTTCAAATTCTGAATTTAAAATATTGTTTTCATACCACTTATCAACCATTTCTTTTGCTTTTGAATCAAAATTATTTTCATGGATTTTTGATAAAGCATCCAAAATTGACTCTCCATTAGTTAAAAGGACATAGTTAAAAGCATAACTAGTAGAACCAACATTTATAAACTTTAATTCTTTGCATGTACCACTATCATTCAAACACGTATAGTGTCGATTACTAAATTGAGTCAATTCGTGCCAATTCTTGACTATAGCAGTATCGTCAAGTATATATTTTCCATCTATATAATCAAATTTATTACCTATTATTATTTCAACTGGAAGTATATCTATATATGTTATTGTCGAATGTACTCCATAAGGAAGATCACATGTTATACTTGCATTCCCACATGTATAATAATCGTTAAAATTTCCATAAACGTTAATCCAGTCAGTAACTCTTACTTGTTCGGGATTAACTAAACTATAAGTACCATCTGCATTTTTTTCGATATCTTTAGAAAAATACATAGTGTATACGTAATCATTAACATCTTGAGATATTTTAAATGAACTTTCATCAATATTTATATAATACATTGTGGTACCTTTTAAAGCAACAATATACTTTACACTATTATCGCTATTATCAATATTATTGGCAAAAAGAGTATATTTTCCAACAACTTCTTTAAAGTCATTCTCTCCTGATATTTTATAAGGATCAACTAAAGAATAGCTTTTGTTCTCTACATCATAAGTAACATTATCTGCAAAATAAAAATTGGCATTTATTGCTTTAGTATTATACATAATAAATCTTTGCTTCTCCAAACTTTTAATGGAGTATTCAACAGTTCCATACATATATCCTAATAGAGCCAGCGTATTTGTTGAATTATTAAATGGTGTTGAGCCAATTACTGTCGAAGAACCTGAATTATTACAATTGCCTTGACTATCTGGAGCACCATTATATATAATCTTTACTCCACCAGAGCTAGTAGTACGCACTATCTTCCAGCAATGATTGGCATAAATAATGTTGTTATTTTCTATATTTCCACGATAATAGTATACTGGATATTCGTCGTCTTTAGTGCTGGATAACATGTATATTCCTTTGCCATTTGTATCAGAACTATTTACTTTGAAATTAATACCTGATTCAGCAGATACATATTCACTACTAATATTATCAATAACAGAATTATTTTTCATCATACCATATAATGTTTGAACCTCAGCTACTTTTCCATCAACACTCTTAGCTAAAGAAAAGGCTGACCAAGTACCACGAATAACTACCTCTTTAGTTGGCATTATGAAATATTCATCATTTACTTTTTCAATATCATCATCTATAAGTTCCCATCCAACAAAACGATAATTATCGCATTGTAAATCTTCCTTACTTAACTCTACAGTATCAAATATATTATAATTTTTCGTTGTTGGTACATTATCTACTTTACATCCTTCTGGAAGATTTGCATCATAGATAACTTTATAATTATTTGCTAAAACTGGAGACTCATTACTATCAACATTTTCTTCAATGCTACCTAATTGAGATGATGTAATTGTTTTCGAATTAGTCTTTATCAAAGATGGTTGCATTGTATATTCTGGTTTTAGTGATACTTCAAAGCTCATTGAGGCCTTCATACCTGTTATTAAAAGATCACCAAATTTCCATTTGATAGAATTTCCAAATACTTCAACATCACCTTTAGATACTTCAATGCTTTTTTCGACTATATCTGAAAAGTATTCATCGTTAACATAATCAGTAATCTCGAAATTATCAAAAGCATTTCCGATTCCAGCTGCATCATATAAGACATTATATAAACTTTCTATATCAGCTACGTATTGTTTATCAGATATTTTACTAACCTGATCAGCAACTTTTTCACCCATCTCATATTGAATAGCATTAAATATCATAAAAGGATATTCTTCTTTTAAAGTTTCATATTCAGATACTTCATTTGGAGTATCAATATTTGGATAACCATCTGTGATGAATAATACTACTAAATCTCTATTATCTTCTTTCTTATAGTTTTTCAAAATTGCTCTAAGATTAACTAAAGCTTGATAATAATTGGTTTGGCCAGTAACACTCATATAATCGATATTTCTCTTTATATCTTCCAAACTATTGGTAAATCTTGACAAAATACTAGAAGTTGAATTAAATGTAATAATTGATGCACGATTATTTTCATCTTTTAAAACAATTTCTAAAAGATTTTTTGTATCTTCTTTTACTTTATTTATCTTCTCATTTACCATTGATGCTGATGTATCAAGTAATAATACTAAATCAACATTTTGTCTTTTGGATTCTACTATCGAATCAATATCAAAAGTGATTTTAACTTTATCACGTTCTAACCACTCTGAAGTCTTAGTAACTCTCCAAGCTCCTGGTTCGCCATCACTATAACTTAATTTTTTTGACTCAAAAAAAACACTTTCTTTTACGTCTGTACTAGATAATGTATTAGGAAGTATGAAAAATAAAAATGCAAATAAAACCATCATTAATCCTGCTATTGAGGCAAATACAACTTTTCTATAATCGGATATAAAATACTTAATCTTTGCTACCATCTTAATAACTTCCTTACCACATTATCTTATCTTCTACATTAATAATATCATGTTATTAAGGGTAATGTAAATACCTTATCTATAATCACTATAT
>CAMXBB010000123.1 GCA_947179265.1 uncultured Bacillota bacterium | reverse complement strand
ATCATATATTTCGAATAAATCATTCCTTTTTATATTATACTTTTCTTCTCTTACATTACTCTTATAGATAAATTCATTCTTTCCAAAGTAATCATAATTATTAATATTTATCTGTATTACTGGTTTATAAATGTCTTCATCTCCTGGACGCACTTGTTTAAGTAACAAATGACACATATATCTCATATTCTTATTGATTGACTTTTGACTAGAATTATAATTTATTTCTATATTGACAATACCTTCATCTAATTCATACATATTATCTGTTGTACTGCATTTTGTAGTAACATTATTATTTATACGATTACTTTTATATTGTAAATTATCATATACATCCTTATATGGTATTTCTAGTACTGCACTTATTATTGATGATGTATAACTTTTATACTTTTCATCTCCAAATATTATATTTACTACATTATCTTTTAAAAACTTTTTACTCATCTTGTTCCTCCTATAATACATGTAAAGGAGAAATTTTGATTTTACTTTTTATTTCAAAAAAAGAGAAAGAATTACTCTTTCTCCTCCTTATCTTCTTTATGTAAATTATTAATGATTCTTTCAATATTTTGTCCATATTCAATTGAATCATCATAGATAAATCTTAATTCTGGAGTATGACGTAAATCCACTTTTGATGCTAATACTGTTCTAAGATATGGAGCAGCATCTTCTAAGTTCTTTGCTACATCTTCTAAAGTCTCTTCTCCCATATATGTATAATATACACGAGCTAAACCTAAATCAGATGTAACTTCACACCCAGTAATTGTTACATGCTTTAAAGTCTCATCTTTAGCTTCTAAAAGCATGATACTTGATAATTCTCTTGCAACATCACTAGAAATTCTATTAATCTTTACACTCATCTTTTAACCTCTACCATATCATATGATTCAAATACGTCGCCTTCTTTGATGTCATTATATCCTTCAATTGTAATACCACATTCATATCCACTCTTAACCTCTTTAACAGAGTCTTTTTCTCTTTGGATAGAAGATACCTTACCATCATAGATGATAACACCATCACGTATTATTCTAACACTAGAACCATTTTTCATAACTCCATTTGTTACCATTACACCTGCAATAGTACCAACTTTAGAGAATTTAAATAGTTTTCTAACTTCACATGAACCAAGCACTACTTCTTCAAATTCAGGATCTAACATACCCTTCATAGCTTGTTCCATCTCTTCTACTACCTTATAGATAATAGTATATAATCTAATGTCAACATTATATTCCTTTGCAACTTCCTTAGTTTTATTTGTAGGTATAACATTAAATCCGATTACGATAGCATTTGAAGCATTCGCTAAAACGATATCGCTTTCCGTAATCGTTCCGATACCACTTCTTACAACTTTAATCTTTACACCTTCAACATCAATTTTCTCTAAGGAATTTTTAACAGCTTCTTCAGATCCACGAACATCACATTTAAGTACAACATTAATCTCTTTAACACCAGATTGAATTTGCGCAAATAATTCTTCTAATGACAATGCTGGTTTTACATTTTTGGCTTCTTTAGCAGCAATAGTACGTTTATCAGCAATATCTCTTGCTTCCTTTTCTGATTCGAATGCCATGAATTTATCACCAGCACTTGGATTATCAGAAAGACCAGTTATTTCAACTGGAGTAGATGGTCCAGCAGAGATAATATCGCGACCTAAGTCATTCTTTAATGTTCTTACTCTACCATGAGCAGTTCCAACAACGATTGGGTCTCCTAAACGAAGAGTACCATTTTGTACAAGGATTGATGCAACACCACCCATGTTCTTATCAATACGTGACTCAATGACAGTACCAATAGCATATCTATTAGGGTTTGCTTTTAGTTCTCCCATTTCAGCAATTGCTAAAATATTTTCGATTAAAGCGTCAACTCCCTCACCAGTCTTAGCACTTATTCTTACAAATGGAACATTTCCACCCCATTCTTCTGGAGTTATAGATAACTCTGCCATTTCAGTCATTATTTTGTCTGGATTAGCATTTGGTTTATCAATCTTGTTAACAGCTACAATTATTGGAACATTAGCTGCTAAAGCATGATCCACTGCTTCTTTAGTTTGAGGCATTACCCCATCTTCAGCACTAACGATAATGATTACGATATCGGTTACACTTGCACCTCTTGCACGCATCTCTGTAAATGCCGCATGTCCTGGAGTATCGATAAATGTTAACTTATTTCCTTGATACTCGATTTGGTATGCTCCAATATGTTGAGTAATTCCACCTGCTTCACCATCAACAACATGACTATTTCTTATATAGTCAAGTAATGTAGTTTTACCATGGTCAACATGTCCCATAATAGTTATTACTGGAGGACGAGATACTAAATCTTTCGCATCATCAATTATTTCAAATTCTTCAAAATTAGAAATATCTTGAGTCTCTTGTTTTTTTAAAACCTTGCCATATTCAGTTGCTAAGATTTCAGCTGTATCAAAATCAATTGATTGAGTTAAACTTACCATCATACCCATAGATATAAGTTTCTTAACTAACTCAACACCTTCAATATTCATACTATTAGCTAAATCAGCCACACTCATATTTTCTCTATATAGAACTACTGATTCATCCTTATCTGACTTATTACTTTGAAGTTTCTCTTTATTCTTATAGATTTGTTTCTTCTTATTTAAGTACTCCTTATTAAGGTTACTTTCTTTATTCTTCTTAACCTTTTCTTTAGAAACAGTATGATTATTGGTGATAGATTTAATATTATCATCTAACATAATATCTTCTACAACATCATCAATGGCATCTGCTTCTTCAAAATTAAGCTCAACATCACTATTGATAAGATTCATACAATTATCTAACATGATAATTGCTTCATCATCCAACATATCATCTTTACTCGTAATCTTGATTCCTAATTCCTTACATTTATTAAGTACATCTTGAACAGTAAAGTTCATATCCTCAGCATAATCTTGAACACTCATCATGAGTACCACCTCTTTCTTTTAATCTACTAAACTTAATAATTTCTCAAAAACACTATCGTCTACTTCAGTTTCTAAAACACGATTTAAAATTTTCTTACTTTTAGCAGTCAATATAACATCTTTATCTTTCTTTAGATAACATCCATGTCCATTGACTTTCCCTGTCTCATCAACAATGACTTGATTATCATTTACAACAATTCTAATTAATTCTTTCTTTGGTAGTTTTTCTTTACTAACTACACAAGTACGCATAGGTACACTTTTCATTATTGATTTCCCTCTTCTTGAATTTGTGTCATTGTCTTAATATTGATTTTAAACTTAGTTAATTTACTAGCAAGACGAATATTCATTCCCTTCTTACCAATAGCTAAACTTAAGTTATCATCATTTACGATTGCTAAAGCTTCTCTTGTCTTAGTATCATCAATAATACTTACGATAACATCTTTAGCTGGAGATAAAGCATTCTTTATAAATTCGGCATTATCTTCACTCCATAATACTAGATCAACTTTTTCGCCATTTAATTCCTTTAAGATATTAGCAATTCTAGATCCTTTTTCTCCGATACAAGTTCCAATAGCATCAACTCTCTCATTAGTTGAAGAAAGAGCAACCTTACTTCTTACACCAGCTTCTCTAGCAACTGCATGTAATTCTAATGTTCCGTCTTGAAGTTCAGGAATTTCTGATTCAAATAGACGTTTAACAAAACCAAAATGTTTTCTTGTACATAATACAAGTGGTCCTTTATTATTGGCTTCTACTTTAGAAATATATACCTTAATACTTGATCCCATCTTAACAACTTCACCAGGAATCATCTCACTCTTTGGAAGTATTCCTCTTGTTCTACCTAAATCAACATAATAATTCTTATTATCTTCCATAGCTAGAGTACCAACCATTAATTCATCTTGTTTATCAGCAAATTCATTAATAATGGAATTTCTTTCAGCTTCTCTAATCTTTTGAGTAACAACTTGCTTACAAGTTGATGCAGCAACTCTACCAAAATCTTTAGGAGTAACCTCTTCTTCAATAGTCTCACCAACTTTAATATCAGGAACTAATTCTCTAGCTTCTTCTAACAATAATTGAGCATCCTCATTAATCTCAGGATCTAAATAGATAATATTTCCTTCTTCATCCTCTGATTCATCACCTTCGATGTAATCTTCAACAACAACAAAGTAACGAATTACTTTAAATTCACCACTCTTACGATCTATTAAAACCTTAACATTAGTCTTAGAATCATAATTCTTTTTATATGCTGTTATAAGGCCTTGTTCCATCGCATCATATACAGTATCTTCATCAATGTTCTTTTCTTCAATTATATTTTTTAATGCTTTTATAAACTCTTTACCATTCATCTTACTAACCTCTTTCCTTACTAGATATATCCAAAATATATTCATCTTTAATCAAATCATATTCATCTAAAATAGGATTGATTATATTTGTTGCTTCAACTATCGTATCGATATCTAAAGGCAACTCTCTATCAAGTATTATCTTCAGATAATTATATTTGCCTTCAACTTCCCAAGTTATACTATCGATTGTAATGTCCATTTTTTGCATAGGTTCAAGAATAATTTCTCTTACCCTTTTCAATATGTTATCCATAACATCCTCCAATACAATAACAAAAGTGGGAATTTCTGCCCACTTAAATCTGTAAATATAGTATATCAAACTTATAAATCAATGTAAATGATTATTTTAATAAATGCTTATTTAATGGAATATTCTGATTCGTTAATTAATAATCAGAATCAAATAAAACATTAATT
>CAMXBB010000122.1 GCA_947179265.1 uncultured Bacillota bacterium | reverse complement strand
ATATATGATAGTAAATTATTAGTAGTTAAGTTAAGAAGAATTAACACGATTGGTAATATTAAAAGAATTACATTTAGAAGAATTATACTGAAATAATTTACAACATACTTACTCTTTAAAATAATAAATATTATCATATTAAATATTAATTCACATATGCATATTCCAGGTATTATATAATCTATAATGATACTACTTCTAATCCACAGATACCATATAAGAGATATAGCTATCAATAAAACACCATATTTACCTAAAAGACTCAAGATATTTTTTCGATTCTTTAAAGTATAATGAATAATAATATAGTTTGACATCAAACCTCCTGCAATGATATGTGAGTATCTAATTCCATCAAGTAAATACAATTCTAAAAAACTCGAAATGATAACTACTACCAAGGAAAAGAATAAAATATATTTCATCAACAAAGCATTCACCTTTGAACGTTTATTAATTGGAAAAATATCTTCATATTTATTCCCTATCAATCTATTTTGACATAATGGGCAGAATCGATACTTAGTATTAAATTTTATATTACAACTATTACATTTTTTCATCTAATCAACCTCACTTACATTAATTAAAATATCAATTCCTTGATTAGAAAAATAATTAAAGAAGTTTTTTATTACTTCATTATACTTAAATCTAGATGATACTCCTATCGAAAGATCATCTTTAAATGAACATAGTGTTACTCTAAAATCAGTTGTAGAGGTTAATACATTTACATTCTTAATATACTTTTCAACCCTTTCATCAAACTCTATTCTACCAACATTTGATACACAAGTTGTACTCATCTTAGAGGTAACTTTATTAGCATAATTTAATATAATATTTTTTATAAACATTGGTACTACTCGACATATAACATTTCTTTCAAAAGAAATCATCATATTAACTCTTTTTATAAGTTCCTCTTTTGTAAGCTTAGCTTCGAGTTGCTTATTAATAGATTTTATTATGTCTTCTAGCGAATCATCTCTTGAACTAAAAGTATAAGAAACTGATGTAAGCCCAAAATAATTTTTTGATGATGATGATTTAAAATACTTTCTCAAATCTACTGGAATATCAATTTTAATGGTCTTATGTAATTCTGCTTCTGACAAAACATCCTTGAAAGAATATATAAGAACACTAACTAGGTAAGAAGTTAATGTTGCTTTAAATTTATGAGCATATTCTAGCATTACTTTAGAATCCATATGAGCTTCTAGGTATTGTGTTCGATGTTTATATTTCTTAGATTTATAATTATACACATTGCTTACTTTATCACTAGTAAATTCGGTTTTCTTATAATACTTTTCAAAGCTATCTTCAGCTTTCTCTGAATATGAAGATTTAGTTGATAAATCAACATCTTCTAAATCATATCTTAACTTAATATAATGACTTACTAACGTCTTAAAAAAATCAATACTTCCCCTACCATCAGAAACAATATGAGATATTTCAAAATTAATACGTGTTTTATGATAATTAACTCGATATAAAAAATCATTACTATTATTATATATCTTATAGCATATCGGTGTATTCTCTTTAGAAACTCGATATATTTTATTAGTTTCATCAAGATAATACCAGAACAATCCTTTTTTTAGGTTAACATTAAAATAAGGATATATTTCAATTGTTTCATTTAAAGCTTCTTGTAAAAAAGATTCATCTATCTCATCCGTTAATGTTGCTGAATAACGAAATATTTTTTGCGCTTCACTATCAGCAATAGCAGAATAGAATTTACCGACATTATCAAGCTTATACCATTTCTTTCTTTTCATATAATCCCTCTTTTAATATATAATATTATAACATGATGGATTATTTTAATAAACATGATATACTTAGTTAGTAAGGAGGATGTTATGAAAAATATTGATATGCATTTACTGGATGAACCTTTTGACCTAATAAAAAGTGGTATAAAGACTATAGAATATCGTCTTAATGATGATAAAAGAAGAGAAGTAGAAGTTGGAGATACTATAACATTCTATAAAAAAACTGATGAATCTGAAACAATCAAAGCAATGGTAACAGAATTAAAATATTATAAAACATTATTAGAGATGTATGCTGATACCTTTGATAGATATCTATATCAAAGCTATAATACTCCAGAAGATGCTGTAATAGACACTCCATATTATAGTGAAGAAGAAATAGCAAAATATGGTT
This sequence comes from uncultured Bacillota bacterium, assembly GCA_947179265.1. Taxonomy (GTDB): domain Bacteria; phylum Bacillota_I; class Bacilli_A; order RF39; family UBA660; genus CAG-582. The sequence goes on along the minus strand of CAMXBB010000122.1, from coordinate 2,614 downwards.
GCGTAGCAATATTATTTAAGAAATTATAAAAGTGATGGCGTTTCATTTTTGCTCATCACTTTTTTATTATAATGTTAATCGGTACGTCTTTATATCATTTTCACTAATATGTATTAAATCAGGAATTTGTCCTCTCAACTTTTCTATCGGTTCAATATCACAGCGTTTTTTCCCTATTATGGCTTTACTCAAAGAAAAATTAATCATAAATACTAATTTTTCTTGAGCTTGCTCATATGTTATTAGATTATTAGCAATATCATCTAGTAGTTTCATTATCATACATCTAAAAGTATAGACTTGGCATTCGTAATATAAATCCATAATCTCTTTACGTAATCTATCGCTTTCCTTGTATTGATTTCTATTGATATAATCTAGCATCTCTAAAAAGTCAATTATATCTCTTCTAGAAGTGAATCTTTCTAAATATGCTACTAAATGGAATAAATCCATATTATTATAGTATGTTTCCATGTCAGAGACTGACCTATTGAGATTTTTAGCAATATCCATTTCCATACAATACCAACCATGAACAGTATCATATCTACCTTCTAGTAAATTAGTATAACCTTCAGTTAAACCTACTCCAATAGATTTATGGAATATTCCCTTTGTTATCTGTTCAAATCCACCAAAATATCTTTTAGCAGCTATCATACTGGTTGCTGTATGTAGTAGTTCATGAAATATACATGTTTCATCAGAATAAGATATTATATTTTTCTTAAGATCATAAGATCCTGTTCCTCCAATATTAAAATGGTTGCTTTTTCTAAAGGAAAGAGTTGCTAAATTATTATAAAATGGATCAAAATTCCAATTAGGATTTTTACTAGCTATCTTTCTTATAAAAGATAAAATCCATTCCCTTTCGTAAGGTTCTAAATGTTCAAGTAAACTATCATTAAAATCAGCTTTAGATACTTCTATACTAGGTAATATAAAACTTTCTTTACTTGTATTATATTTATACACATCTTCACCCCCAAAAATATTCCCATATAATATCACAAAAATTATTAATTGTCATTTTGAAAATTGAAGTTATAACATATAGCTATTATTTATGATAAAATTATTTTAGAAAGAAGTTGATAAAATGATAGTTAATTATTCTGATCAAGAAATTGTTAAAGGAGAAAAATCCATCTTTCTTGCTGGACCTACTCCAAGAGGCGAAGGTGCTACATCTTGGAGAACAGAAGCTGTTGATTATCTAAATGAAAAAGGGTTCAATGGTATCGTTTATGTACCAGAATATTCAACTTGGAAACCAAAAGAAAGTTATATCGACCAAGCAGTATGGGAAAGACATGGATTGGAAAATGCTACAGTAATTCTATTTTGGATACCAAGAAGTATTCCTGATATGCCTGGATATACAACTAATGTCGAATTCGGATATTGGTTACATTCTGGTAAAGTAATATACGGAAGACCTGATAATGCTCCTAAAACCAAATATTTAGATTGGCTTTATAACTATGATTTTAAAGATAAGAGAATCCATAATAATTTAAATGACTTATTAGACGAAGCTATAGAAATGACAAAAGAAGATTGATTAATCTTCTTTTTTGATATTAATTACTCAACTACATATGGTTCAGTCGCTGTACCTTTTCCACTTGTTGCTACAATATCATGCTTTAGTACGATTGACGGACGAACACCAATAGAGACATTAGTTACATACTCGTCTAAACTACCACTTGAACTCATATTGAAACCAACATACTGATATCCGAAATTAGCTGCACTAATCGGTGACATAAGCCAATAGTATTGTCCTGTATACAAGTATGATTTTTTGCTATAGCCATTCCATCCATGACCTGCTATAGTTACTTCATCTGCTGTTAAAAGACCAACTGAATATGTTAACTCTCCATTTCCTATTGATGTATCACTTTTTGTAAAGCGATCATTTTTATTTGGACATGAAGAAGTATCTTTAACTGCTGGTTGAAGTGTTGTTTGTGTTAGCGATTCATATCCGAAAAAATATGTGCTACCATGACTATTTTCAGTTAAATCAGAATCAATAAGATATCCTCCATTTACTATAGTTCGATTATTACACCATACTGCATCCTCTAAATAATTCTTATAATCTTTTTTTCTACTATCTACTTCATTTGTTAGATTTTCTTTAAACCATGCATCTATTGTTACTTTTATTTCCGAATCATTTTCATTTGCAAATGATTTACTAATAATATCTTCCAACTTATCTCCATTTGTTAATTCTATTGCATATACTTTACCATTATAGTATGAATACACATAATATACTGTACTACATGTTGCACTGGAATTTTGCATACACGTATAATGTTTTGTCTTTACTCCTGCAATCATATCGGGAGCAGAGGGATCTGTTAGTGTATATACTCCTCCACTATATGTTACATCACTTCCATATACATATGCTTCTTCAGGATCGGGAATATCTTCCCATCTTGTATATGGGTATTTTGTCCCATACATATATCCTACATCAGCTAATGAGTCATGAGCTGTATTAAAAGGTGATGTACTTAATTGTGAAGATGTTCCTGTATTAATACACTCGTTACTTGCATTAGGTAATCCGTCATATATTAGT
>CAMXBB010000121.1 GCA_947179265.1 uncultured Bacillota bacterium | reverse complement strand
TTTGTATCAAGTATACTTCTATTACGAATATTTACACTATTTCTCATTTTAACTATTTCATTAGAAATAGTTATTTCATCTTTTCCAAAAGCTTTTTTAAAAAGTCCCCAAATCCCCATAGTATTTTCCCCTTTTTTAATGATTTCAATTGTACCAAAAAAATTTTCATTTGTCTAATTTCAAAATATAGTATAAATAAAAAGGGACACACTATTTATAAAAAGTGTATCCTAATAGATTAGTTAATTATTTTTTATCTTCTGACGGATATGTAAGTTTCTTTGCTATTGTTTTTTCGGTAATAGGTAAAACTTGCTCATCAAGACCTGATTCAGCATATCTTTTATTAAGTTTCTTTTCAACATGTTCATCATGTATATCAAGAGTAGCATTAAAGAAAGAATTGATTGCAGAGTCTAGGCCTCCATCTAAAGTATCAATATTTTGAGAAACCTCATAAAGCATATTATCAATTTCTGATTCTTCTTTCTTATAATCATTTAATTGATCTACTAGCTCTTGTATTTGGGATTTAAGTGCTTCTATCTTTTTTTCTATAGATTTTTTAGACTTATACTTTTTACGAAACTTACCAGCATTTTGGGTAGTTTTTATTTGCTCCTTACATACACGATAAAAAACTTTTGAAACTCCAAAGAGAAGCACTGTTGTTAAAGAAAATGCAAAACCTCCTACTAAGAAACTAGATAAATTATTAAAAATATTAGTTATGATTACATCATTATATAAAACATACATAACTAGAATTACTGCTTCTGTCACAGTAGATGTTAGAGTATAAATAATGCTCAAGAATATTTGAAATGGATAACCATTGTATAATTTAAATTCTTCTTCTAAAGACGCTAATTCATCTTCCTTATCTCTAGTTTTATCTGCCTGTTCAGATATCAAAGAAGATAATTGATTTTTTCTTTCAAGTAATTCTGCTCTATCAGCTTTTTTCCTATTTATGTTAGATTTCAATGACATAATTAATTTACTAAACTTGTCATCCATATTTATTCACCTCATTTTTTAAGCTTCTTTTCACTTATTAACTACGTTATCATGCTAAATACATTTTGTCAATCAATGATAATTTATTTAATTGTTGACTCTTCATTTTAATAGTTCACTCATTTTTATGTTTGCGGTAAATCGCATTTTTTTGCTTTAATGGTATTTAAATCTATTCTTCTAAATTCTTCCATACCATTAAGATTAGAAAAACATCCATTTGCTATCATTACTGATACTTCTTCTTTCTCAAAATGTACAACTACTACTTTTTTTCCAATTCCATAAGCATATCCACTTTCCCACCTTGTTCCTCCATGATGTTCAGAATTATCATATGACGCAACAACAACCATATCACAATTATTAATGGCTTCTATATCATTATCAAAAACTTTTTTACCCCAAATATCATTTGCTAAATCCCAAGCATTATCTATTTTATGCTCTGAAGGTAAGTAAACTTCATGATTAGATTCGCGCATTATTTTGGCCATTTCTTCTACTGTTTTTCTATGCTTTTTAATTGGCCCTGCTAAATAAATTTTCATTATATCACCTCTAAAATTTCATAGTTATAATTATAGCAAAAATTAGAAATTTATATATATTTTTTTATTTTAAGTTGATTTTATTTATAATATCATTTGTTACTTATATCTTCTTTTTCAACTAATTTATTCATTAATATCATCCTTTCTAAAATAAAAAAGGACAACCTTTTTTAAGGTATATCCCGCATAAATATATTTTTCATAGAATTAATTTATATTTAATATAATCCCCATTTAGCAAACTCTTCGAAACCACCTATTTCTTTAATATAATTTTTAGCTTCTTCTACAATTTCACTATATGGTTTTCCATCAATTGTTTCATCTCCAATAGCACAACTTATAGCTACAACTTTACCTGTTTCTTGAGCTTTTTTAAATGCATATATATTTACTGATACATCTGCTTTAGATAAATCTTTACCATGTAGTCCTCCACCAGTTACACTATCAGCCATATCAGATCCTAACTTTCTATTTACAGCTCCTGAATCAACATTTATTCCACCAGTCCAGTATCCTAATGGATTGATTATAGCATTGGGATAAAACTCCCTTAAATCCTCTTCTTTAGCATTACTTTGGCATATTATTAATTTATCTTTGTCTAATATGTATTTACCATCATAAGGAAACTTTTCATATATATTTCTAGCTATTTTAGATAACTCTTTTTGAGCTTCAGTTAGTGGAACACCCTTAAATATTCCATTATCACCACACCTTAATTTTCCTACCTGATTACTTGCTAAATAAACATCTTGTTTTACCACTAATAAATCAATTTCAATATCACCTACTATTCTTTTAACGATTTCCTTAATTTCTTCCGTTTTAAATTCCTCACTAGTTTCGATTATAATATTACACTTTCCATGCCCTATTAGAATTTCTACCGCTACCTTCGGATTTTCATTTTTAGAATAAGCTAAGTCAACAATTGCACCTGCTATTCTGTCCGCCACCTTATCAGGGTGAGCTGGATTCACTTTTTCAATCATATATTCTCCTTCTTTCTTTACATCAAATAAAAACACCCAAGATAACTTTTACCTTGAGTGTTAAAAAGTTATCTTATCGTTCTAGCATTACCACCTAATCTAATAGGTTGGTGCGACTTCATAGGGCTAGTCCCTCCATCGCTCTTTATAAGATGTTAATATAATTATACAAGATAAAAATAAAGTGGTCAAGATTTGCATGAAGACTTGATAAAATTATTTTTAAAATGATACAATGTTTACAGAGGTGACAAAAATGGAATATGTAAATTCTTTAGAAACAATTACAGATATGATTGCTACTGATAGTAGAGCTTGGTGTGAGGATTATAGAAGTGCTGTAATATATGGAATCGTGTTTGGGTTGGATGATGATGATGTAATAAAAGAACTTATGGATCGTTTTGACTTTACATCTGATTATATAGAAGAGATAAATAGAAAACATAGAGAATGGCTAAAACTAAAAAAAATACTTAAAATGACTGATAATCTTTCTAATGTATCTCCTGAAGAGAAAAAGGATGAACCAACTGCTCCTTCTTTAAACTAAATTTATGTCAGAAAAACAAGACGTTAACTAAAAATCGCCTTGTTTTTTTATTCAATATAATATTAACTATTTATTTCTTGTAAAAAGTCATTTAAAATTTTAGAACTATCAATTTGATTTATTACAAAACATTTCTTTCCTAAATCTTTAAAAGAGGCACCACAGTTGTATAAAATTTTTCGATTTATGAATATGCATCGTATATTTGACCTTCAAAAAATATAGTATTTTTCTTAGATTTCTCATGTAATGTATCAAAAGTTTCTTCTAACCTTAATAATCTATTTTCATGATTAATTAAGATATTATTATTTTCATATAAACCATTTGAAATATATTTCCTCATTGCTACGAACGTATCCATTATATTTATACTTACCGCAATTGCGACCTTAGATTTTAATATTGTGGCAAGCATTGCTATGCCTGGCTCAGTAAAAACTCTATGTAATGCTCTTGACTTAGAACTCAAATTTGCGGTCGCATTTTGCGACCACAAATCTTTTTCTTCATCACGACTCAAATTCCAACTAAATCTGTTTGGAAATTTTTCTATATTACGTTTTACAGCTTCATTAATTCTTTTGGTATCAACTTGATATAATAATGCTAAATCACTATCTAGCATCACTTGTACTCCCCTTATCTCATAAATTTTACTGCTTATTTCTTCTTTTTCAATTATTTCGTTCATTCTATTTTCCTTCCTAAAAATAAAAAAGGGATATCCCTAATAATAGGGATATCCCGAATAGATATATTTTTCTTGCCCAAAAATATAAATTATCGATTAAATTATAAGGTATTAACATAAGACAAGTTTATTAATACATCTTCATTATAGCAAAATAAGTGTTTATTAACAATTACTTTCTTTCCAAAATACATACTGTTTCAACATGATATGTATTTGGAAACATATTTAGTGTATTTATCTTTTCGATATGATATGTTTCTTTCAAAATATTCAAATCTCTTGCTAAAGTCATTGGATCACATGATATATATGCTAACGTTTTAGGAGCAATTCTTTCAATTAGATTTAGAGTCTCCTTATTAAGTCCGCTTCTTGGGGGATCAACAATAACTGTATCAAACTTAATATCTAATTTAGATAAAATCTTAGCTGTATCTCCTGCATAAAAGTAAGCATTATCAACATTATTTACTCTAGCATTCTCTTTAGCATCTAATATCGCATTTGGAATATATTCGATTCCATAGATACTTTTAAAATTATTTGCAACACTTATTCCTAAGGTACCTACTCCACAGTATAGGTCTAATAAATTATCACCTTTTAAATTATTTTTTAACATATTAAAGATTTCACTAGCAATATAATTATTGACTTGGAAAAATGAATTATAAGATATTTTAAATTTAAAATCACCAATAAAATCATAGAAGTAATTATCTTTATAGATTGTTTTATCATTGAGAACGATTCCTACTATATTATTAGGTATATCATCATTTAATAATACATTACTATCACTTTTAATATGAATAAGTATTTCATTATTATAATTACTTCTAATAACTATTTCTCCATCTTTAATGTTTAAAAATGTATGATTACTAACAATTTCATTAATGCATCTATTTCCAATCAGACATTGATCAATTTCAACAAAATTATGGGTATTACTATTATAATATCCATATCTATTATCCTTAACTTTTAAAGT
>CAMXBB010000120.1 GCA_947179265.1 uncultured Bacillota bacterium | reverse complement strand
TATTAGTATAGCGTTTTATAGCTTTTATCATTTTTTCTTTGTACATTGGATAGTTAAACATATATTTAAATACCGTATCACTTACCAATGAAACATCTTCTTTTTCTTGCATATATTTTTCTCCTTTCATAATACATGTACAAGAAAAATCTCTAAATTACTTAAAAAAAAGAATATTGACTTCTATCAATACTCTAAATATACAATATAGCTATTCAACTACATAAGGATGTTCTGATGATCCATCTCCGCTAGTTGCTACTATTCCTTTTTTTAGAACTATAGATGGGCGGACACCTGCATTCCCAGACACTCCAGTAATAATATACTGCCCAAAATAACGTTGATTGAAAATTACTCTAGAGACATCTCCAGTATAAGCAACAGAAAATGGTGACAAAGTAAAATAACGACTATCCCAACTTAGATAAGATATATTTTTATAATTACTATCCCCTCTTCCCGCTACTATTGCTTCATCTGCTGTTAATAGGCCTACTGGATATGTTAATGCTCCATTTCCATTTGTTGTGTCATTCTTGGTGAATCGATCATTCTTATTTGAACAAGCATCGGCATTTTTTAGTCCAGGATTAGACGTTGCTGAATGATGTAGTCCTCTTGCTTCATACCCTCCCAGATAGGTGTTTCCTTCTTTTAATGTTGTAAGGTCAGAATCCTTTAAATATCCTCCACTTGATATACTTCGATCATTACACCATACTGCATCTTCTAATTTGTCTTCTTGACTTAACAGATTGTTTTTAAACCAATTATCTATTACATTCTTTATTTCCGAATTATTTTCATTTGCAAATGACTCATCCAGAATATTTTCTAATTTCTTTCCATCAATTAATGGGATTGCATAGACTTTATCTTCATAAAAAGAGTATATATAATATACTTTATCGCATTTAATATCAGTTGTTGATTTACATGTGTAGTGTTTGGTTTTGATATTACCAATAGTATCAGCATTTTCCGTAATGCCATTTAACGTATATTCCCCATCGATATACGATACATCACTTCCATATACATATGCTATATCATCCCAGGATGTATATTCATATCTTGTTCCATACATGTATCCAACATCTGCTAATGTCCTAGCATCTTTATTAAATGCCGATATTCCTATTTGGATCCCTACTCCCGTATTACATTGATTATTTGCATCAGGTAATCCATCGTAGATTATCTTTGTTCCACCTAATTCAGTCGTCCTAACTATTTTCCAACAGAATCCTCCAAATAATACATGATTATTAAGATAATCTTCTATTTCATCTCCATCTTGGTCATCTCCACCACGGAAATAATATATTGGATATTTATCATTTTCCGTTCCTGCTCTCAAGTATAAACCTTTTCCATTTGTATCTGATGAGGCACGGGCAAAATTAACTCCTGTTTCGCTAGATATATATTTACTCTTCAGATTGTCAATATAAGCTATCATTTCTTGACCTAAAATATCTACTACAACTTCTGCTTTATCTCTTTCAACTCCAGTTCCATTATCTTGGGTATAAATCATATTTAAAATAAAGTCAAGCGATGTTTCTTCTGTGGGTAAATCATCTAAAGTTATATCATATAAGAAATCAACTTTTACTTTTATTCTTTCTGTTTCTCCTGATTTTAAAAGATCATTTATTCTAATCTTACCACCATTAGAATATCTATAAGTTACTTTTAGATATTTTTTTGTATTTTCATCTAATCCTAGAAGTTCAATACTTGATAGATATGCATCTAGGGTTCCATTATTTACAATATCAGTTTCAAATTCATAGAACTCCCCTGGGGTAGTTAAGTGAAGACTGAAGTTAATTTGCGTATTATCTGATGCATTGATGCTAGCTGGACTTGTTGCTTCCATGCTTCCTTCTTTTACTTCTACATTTTCAAAATGCACATCAAATGTAATATGTCCGATTTTTGCTATACTAGTTATTCCAAGTGTTGCACTTATTGCTGCAAAACCTAAACCAATAAACATTATTGCAAATAATATTATCTTATTAAATTTTTTTGTATTATTTCTTTTATTTAATCTCATGCTATTAATCACTACTTTCAATTATTTATAAGAAGACAAACTTCTCTATAATAATATTATCATTTTTTTTTTTTTTTTTAAAAATAATTTTATTTTTTAGAAAAAGATTTTTTTACAATTTATGTAAAATCTATATAAATAAAAATAACTCCCAATACAAATTGTGTTGAAAGTTATTTATTCTTTATAACAGGATCAATACCACCTTTAGAGAAAGGATTACATCTTAGTATTCGATATATGGCTTTTATACTACCAATAAATGCTCCATAGTAATTAATTGCATCAATGGCATATTCTGAACAAGATGGAATATATTTACATTGTCTATGACTTGATAAAGGCATTCTTTGATATAACCTAATCAACTTTATTAAAAATCTCTTAATCATTTACCTTTATAGCCTTTACTTCTTCTCTAATCTTTTTATTATTATCTTCTGAATCATCAACTTTAAAGATTATATCTTTTTGAACCTTACCAGATTTATCATATCTTATAACCTTAGTATTTAATAATAAATCCTGAATACCTTTTTGATCATCTCTTAAGAACATGACTAGAACAAATCCAACTTCATAGAAGAATTTAATATTTCTTATAATACTATAACAAGATAAATAATTATCAAATCCTAAATTAGATATTGTTACTATATCAGCAATCATAAATATTACATCACACACTAATACTGTTCTTATAATAAATTTCCATAAAGAAACTCTTTTTTGGATATCAATACTATCTACTACTTTTATTTTAAATAATCTTTTAAATATCGTTTGACCTCTTAAAATATATTGTAATAATCCAAAATATAATAGATATACTATTATAGTAATTATGTTTTGATATCTAGTATCTTTTGCTAATCGGAATAATTCATCATTATAAATATCTTTATAAATATTATCGATATCATCATGAACATTATCGATATATTCCTTAGTGATATCCGTATTTGGTTTTATATCTTCAAATACTTCTTGATATTCTATAAAGTTAGTAAGAATATAATTATATTCATCATCAGATACTAATGAATCATCTAATATATCATCTATTTTTTTATTTAATAGTTCATACTTTTCTTGAGCTTTTGTTGCTTCATATCTAACTATATCTATTTTATTTGAATATTCATCAAATACAGGTAATTCAATTAATGCTCCTACTATTAAAGTAACAAACATTATATCTAAAATAAATGATAGTACTCTTGCAATAAATTTTTTCATAAGGTCTCACGCTTTCTAAGGTTATTATATTATTTATTTGATTATTTATCAATCATTTGCTTTTTTTCCATATTTATAGTATTATGGATTTGGTGATATTAATGGATGCAACGTATATAATGCAATATGCAATCATTGCAGTTGTATTAGTAGTAATCTCTTTGATTATTGTTAAACTTAATCATAAAAACTTCAATCTAGAGATAAATAAGTTAGTACAATTTCTTGGAGGGAAAGATAACATCTTAGATACCGAGGTTAACATGTCACGCTTTAAGGTTACCTTAAAAGATGTGTCAATTGTTGATAAGGAAGGCATACAAAAACTAGGGGCTAAAGGTATAGTTGAAATTGATAATCAATTAAAAATTATCTTTGGACCAGATGCAAGAGCATTAAAAAAATACATAAGCGAATTAAAATAGCTTATGTATTTTTTTTAATGCCAACCAATTATCGTACCGTCAGCTAATTTTATAACACCATCTTGGAAACTAACAAGTTTACTTTTTAAAGGTTTTAATCCTGTGGTATTTTTATCAAAATCATTTTCTTTATCAGTCTTAAATGTATAAACATAATTATCATTATCAACCAATACATGAAAATTTCCTTGATTTGTAACTCCACTGTAAACCTCTTCTTCATTCATATATATTACATAGTATTTTATTTTAATTTTATTTCCTTTATCATTTAAGATATTGCTTTCACCATTTGTGTCTATACTTACTACTTCTTCATACTCTTCACCACAAGTATTTGCTAAATTTAAAATATTGAAATCCTTTAAAAATTTATCTAAGGTTATTATTTTGTTTTCATTATAGCCATCTTCCATAACATATGTTTCATTCTCTGTTTCTAGAAAATATCTTACTAACCATCCACTACATCCTTCAGGGTACCCTTGAACAGAAATAGACTTTATCTTTTTGTCAAAATCAACTTTTTTATAAATATATTTACTAAAATCAGTCCCCTTTATAGATTTTATATTAGGCCATTCATTATACTCAGAATAAGTAGGATTTATTATGTAGAGATTATTACCTTTTGTTAAAACTACATATTTCGAGTTTTCAGTATCATGCCCAAATTCTACTTCTATAAATTCTATATCTTCTTTAATTGTTTTATCCAATATCCATTCATTATCAACTTTCCACATTAATTTATTATTTTCAGTTTTTACATATTCATAGTTTATTTCATTTTGTATTTTACTATCTGAACCAGCACTTAGATACTTTTCATATAATTCATTATAATTCCAATAAACTGGATAATACTCTACATAATCGCTTAAAGTATCACTTTCTTTAATAATTAAATTATTAGGTACTTTTTCAGTTTTATTTTCTTCTTTTGGTGGAGTCTCTTCTTCATCTTTTATATCTTCACTCTTTTTATTTTCGCTACTTGAATCATTCACATTTTGTTCATCATTTGCAGTTTTATTACTATTTAAAAAGAAAATACCTACTCCAGAACAAATAGCTACTACTAATATA
>CAMXBB010000119.1 GCA_947179265.1 uncultured Bacillota bacterium | reverse complement strand
ATCAATGATGATTACTTTGTTATCAAAGGTATCAATATATCTAAATAAATATATATATAAGACTTCCTTAAAAGATTCCATATATTCATCACTACTATAGATATATCTATTAATAACTTCACTAGATAAATTTTCATACTCCTTTAAAGGAATAATTACTTCTTCTAAATCCTTTTTAAAATTATTATCCTTATAGATATCATATCTAAATTCATCGACATTGATAAAAATGTAATTCCTTTTCATCTCCTTTAGTTTTTTACATAGTGTTGTTTTACCAGCACCAATTAAACCTGTAATTCCAATTAATCTATTCATACCACCACATCCCATACTTTATTGGAACCAATGCTGCAACATTGATATTGCTATTATTGCTTTGAAATTGTGCCCAATCTATTTCATCTGTTATCACTTGGTAATCACTTTTTAATTTTTCAATTAACCAGTTGATCTTATCTTGTAAATCAGATTTGATATTGGCAACATTTGAATGAATATATTGGGGAGTCTTTTCATCCCTATGTTCATAGTAAAGAGGTGTACCAACTCGGTAAGCTAAATAATGTAAGCGTAATTCATCTGGCTTAGTAAGTTTAATAAGTTCATATGTACTCTCTAAATCTTCGTCAGTTGTACTAGGATAATCTAAGATATAACTGCTACGTACTCTAAAACCAATTTCTTTAACACTTAATAATACCTCTTTTACTGATTCAATGTTTTGATCTTTATTCATGAGTTTTAATACACGATTACTTCCAGTTTCAATACCAAAATGTACCCAAGTAAATCCGCAAGCATACATCTCTTTAAAAAGCTTTTCATCATAACAATTAATACTTGCAAGACATCCAAACTTACATCTGATATTATTCTTTTTGATAAGTTCTAAAAGCTTATACATACGAGTTTTATCAACCACCATATTGTCATCTAAAAAGATTATTTTCTTCGTATTAAATGTTTCAATAAGATATAATATTTCTTCGATTATTTTATCTTCACTTTTTGATACCCACTTTCCAAAGTTAGCTGGTGTTGAACAAAACTTACAATGATTTAAACAACCTCTTGATGTAATAATCGTACGAGTATCCATATAATCATCAATATCAATCATACTTCTATCGATCATTGGTAAAGTATCATAATCAAAATCTAACTCTCTTCTTTCGGTTTTTATTACCTCTCTATTTGTTTTATACATTATATTAAAAACATTGTGTAAAAATTTTTTATTATTAATATTGCTAATAACATCATTAATAATAAGTTCTGGAAATTTATTGATGATGACATCAATTCCATTTATAAAATATTTTTCAAAGAAAACATTTGCTGTTTTAGAAATCATTATCACTTTTGATTGTCTATCAAGATTCTTAATAATTTCAAAAATATTCTTTTCAGCTTCTCCTGTATGTAATGGTATTTGATAATCCATTACAAATACGATTATATTATTACTCTTTAGATACCCATTAATGTTATTATCCATTCTCTTAGCATCCATATCTAAGAATACTACATCGTCATATCTTTTTTTGATGATAGTTGCTATTTGTAAGACATCTAATGGTTCAGCTAAAATACTTTTATTTGTGAAAGGCTTATTTGGAGGATTTACTACAATTACTCTCATAGTTATTCCCCCTTATATACCAATCTTTTTATTTGCTCAGGAACATATTTAGAAATATCTTTATCATATTTTAATAGTTCTCTTACTACACTTGAAGAAATATTACCAAATTCTCCTGCTCTTACATACATTGTGTCAATACCACTAAATTCATAATTTAGAGCAGCTCCTCTTTCCTCTTCAACTAAATCGATAGAATCTCTTAAACCTCTAATAATCATATCGACACCTAAACTTGCTGCCAAATCAATAGTTGCTCCTTCATAGATTACTACTTCAATGTTATCTAAACCTTCCTCTTTAAAGACTTCCTCCATCGCTCTCTTCATTAGTTTGGCATCATAATGGCGCATTTTATTAGAATTAACTCCAATATCAACATAAACCTTATCAAAAATTCTAGCACTTGTTTTTATTACATGTAAATGTCCATTTGTAAATGGATCAAAACTTCCTGGATATAATACTTTTGTCATAATAATCACACTCTCCTTAAATCTAATTTCATTCCATCTTCACATATATGTGTTTGGGGAAATACTTCTCTTGCTTCATTCAAATAATCATTCTTATCAAGCTCTGGATAAGTATGGAATAGATATAAATCTGATACATTTGCGTGTTTAGCTATCAAAGCTGCTTCATGTGCAAATAGATGGGTATCATTCTTACGATTAAATCCTCTCAAATATGATGCTTCACAAATTAGAATATCAGCATCTTTGGCAAGCCTTTCCACACTATTTCCTTTAAAGCCAGTATCTGCTGAATAAACGACACTTCCGTCTTTAGAGTCAATACGCATTCCATAAGTATCTCTTGGATGAGGATTTTTAGCAAAAGTTATTTGCATATCACCATGTGCAATGGAAGATAATGCATTATATTCTAAAAATTCTGCATAATTTTCACGAGTTGGATCACTCAAATAATCATGTTCTAAACACTTTTCATCTGGTAAATAGATTTTAATTCTTTCATTCAAGTAACCTAAATTATGATTAGTGTAACTTGAATATAAAAGAGATGTTAAATCACTATAATGATCTGGATGATAATGACTTATAAACGCTACTAGGTTTCTTAAATCTCTTAACATATCAAGATTTCTTGTACTTCCTGCTCCACAATCTAGTAATATTTTAAAATCTCCAGATGATACTAATATTGAAGGACAAGAATCTATCCCTTTAGGATAAGGACTTACACTACCGCAAAACTTTATTTCCATGAAATACCACCTAACGCTTTCTTTATACCATTTTCAAGATTCTCTCTATTTTCATTTACAAATACAAAATCGTAAATCTTTTCATTATCATATTTTAAACCATTAGCTTCTCTTAAGTTGAAATATTCCTGATCAATACCATCTCGTTTCATAACTCTTGATCTTCTTACACTAACAGGTGCTTTCAATAATATTTTGATTGAGCATTCATTAAACAGATTAGTAATCGGTAAGAAATTCCAATCGATGACATAAGCTCTCTTAGCAGTTTCATTCATCATTTCCGTAATTCTTGCTCTAATCAACTGATAGATATAGTCGTTATACTTTTTCATTAAAGAAGCATCTTGAAATAATAACTTTCCTAAAAATTTACGATCAACACTAGTCTTTGGTTCAACATTAAACCAAGATAATACTTCGTTATAAACCTCCAATGTAAGTACTTCATGTGCTACATCATCTCCATGAATAACTCCAATATCAAAAGTTTCAGCAATATAATTTGCTACTGTGGTCTTTCCACTACCACTCTCTCCAGTTATACCTATTAGCATAGTATCACTCCTTACATCTTCATTATATTAGGAATAGTAATATAAATAAAATACATATATATTATCATTAGCGATAACTGTCAGTTATGACGCGGAACAATAAAAAAATAGAAGTTTCCTTCTATTTAGTCTTCTAGTTTGATATACATTCGATAGATATCTTCATCTCTTTTATATAATGCAATTTCTTTTGTCTTTTCAATGAATAGTAAATATTCTTTATTTGATTTATATTCTATCTTACAGCCATTTCTTACCTTTTCGATATCTCCATAATTCTCTATTACTTCAACATCTAAGCAATCTCTGATTGTCTTGTATGAAAAATTATTATCTTCAACATCTTTTAAAGTATAGGAATCTTTAATATCAAATATTCCTTGCTTAGTTCGGATAAGACTTACCATTGTTGCATTTGTATTTAAATATACACCAATATCTCTAATTAGACTTCTGATATAAGTTCCTTTGGATACTAAGCAACGCACTTTTATAACATCATCATTTATCGCAAGTAATTCTAGTGTCTTTATATCAACCATTTTTTTAGGAAGAAGAACCTCTTCGTTGTTTCTCGCATAATCATATAGTTTTCTTCCATTAATCTTAACAGCTGAATAAATAGGAACTTCTTGTAAGTATGATGTATTAAAATGTTTAAGCACATCTTTTATTTTTTCTTCTTCAATCATAACCTTTTCTTCACTTAATACATTACCTGTTATATCCAAAGTATCGGTTAGAATCCCTAATTTAAATTCTGCTATATATTCCTTATAAGTTGAAGTTAAAGCATCATTTAATTTTGTATACTTACCAACTGTTATTACGAGCACTCCTGTTGCCAAAGGATCTAGAGTCCCTGTATGACCAACCTTTTTAGTATTTAATAATTTACCTACTTTATTTACGACATCCCTTGATGTATAACTTTTTTCTTTATTTATTAAGATAATCATGTTTTTCATAAACATCACCTAAAATGATTATATCAAATAATATTTAAAAGAAGAAGTCATCCTATTTAGCTTCTTCTTTAAGAATATCTTCTATTTCTTGAACTGAGACTTCACTAATCTTTGCTATATCTTCTATCGGCATACCATGTTCAAGCATCTTTTTAAACATCTCAATTCTAGTTTCTCTTTTTCCTTTTTCAACCCCTTCTTTTATTCCCTCTTTCATACCTAGTTCTCGTTGTTCTCTTCTTTGAAACTCTACCCAATCATAACTTAGGTTTCCTTCTTCATTTATAAAATACAAATCATCTATTACTTCCATCATCATCACATCCCCCTCATACACCTTATCTAATTTACTTCTCTCTATATTTGTATAAATATAGAGTAATCTTTCTAAAGATGTTTTTTCCATATTTCTAACTTTATTATATGATAATTTATTTAAATATTCTATATTTATATCATATATTTCG
>CAMXBB010000118.1 GCA_947179265.1 uncultured Bacillota bacterium | reverse complement strand
CCCCCTTTTTTTCTTCAAGCAGAAGACGCACTACTCGATGCGAAGTACTCTCGTGGGCTCTGAGATGTGTATAAGACACATAAAAAGTTGATGATTTTATTCAATTTCTTTCATCAACCTATTTAATTCAACAGCATATTCCATTGGTAATTCTTTTTTAAAGTCATCTATAAATCCCATTACTAATAATTCTTTAGCTTTATTTTCTGTTAAACCTTTACTCATAAGATAAAATAATTTTTCTTCGCTAATCTTCGATACTGTAGCTTCATGTTCTAATATCGAAGAATTATTAAGCATTACATTATTGGGAATAGTGTCACTTACCGATTCATCATCTAACATAATCGTATCACATTTGATACTGGCAACACTTCCTAGAGCACTCTCACATATCTTAGTTGTACCACGATAATTAGCAGTACCTCTATTAGATGCTATACTCTTAGATACGATATTACTTCTTGTATGTTTACCAATATGAATCATTTTAGCTCCAGCATCAAGTATTTGTCCTGCTTTAGCATAAGCAATCGATATCGAATTACCTACCGCATTATCACCGATTAGAATACATGATGGGTATTTCATCGTAACCTTACTACCAATATTTCCATCAACCCATTCCATTAAGCCATTTTCTTCAACTATTGCTCTTTTAGTAACTAAGTTATAAACATCATTGCTCCAATTTTGAATCGTTGAATATTTACATTTAGCACCTTTTTTAACATAGATTTCCACAACACCTGCATGAAGTGAATTAGCAGAATGACTCTCAGCAGTACATCCTTCGATATAAGATAGCTCTGCTCCCTCATCTACGATTATAATAGTTCTTTCAAATTGCCCTAAAGCAATCGAATCAATTCTAAAATAACTTTGCAATGGACGATCTAACTTAGTATAGGCAGGAATATAGATAAATGAACCACCACTCCATAAAGCTCCATTTAAAGCTGTATATTTATTCTCATCATATTTTACTAAATTATTAAAGTATTCCTTAAAAAGCTCTGGGTATTGTTTTAAGGCGTCATCACTTGATAAGAAAATAACTCCTTTATCTTTTAATTCATCTTTACCATTATGATAGATTACTTCACTTTCATATTGATTAGTAACTCCACTTAAATGTTTCTCTTCAGCATCGATTACTCCCAATGCTTTAAATTTATTACGAATATCGCATGATACATTTTTCCAATCAGTTGTCGATTTTCCTACTTTTTTATAATAATTTATACTATCAAAATCGATATCTATCTTAGGTCCAAAAGTTGGATTCTTTAGTTCTTTAAATTTTTGATAAGATTTAAGTCTAAAATCCAACATCCATTTAGGTTCACCCTTACCCTTAGATATCTTTTTTATTAATTCTTCGTTTAACATTTCCATAAACATCACATGCTTATTATACACAAAAAAAATGCTTTTTAAAAGCATTCATTATATTTCTAATTCTTTAATTCGATCTAAACAATATATCGCTGCATATTCGATAAAATGTGTAATACTGGTTATATCTAAAAAATAACTGCTATTTACCATATTCTGTGATACTATTCCCATCTTTTCAATTAAAGTTGGAAAATACTCATCTTTAAATTCTTCAATATGGCTATGTGGAAAATTCAATTCTTCATAGAACAAAGATAGATCCATATTATAATACGACAAAACCTTAGCATTCAAATTAGTATAGTCATTATACAACATCATTTTTACCGTTTCAGAATCTAATTCTAGTTTTCTACCATCCTTATCGGTAATACCATGATCATTAACATAATTACCTATGAATTCGTTAAACCATAACTCATCAGTTAATAAATGAATATAATATCCTAGTTCAAAAGTATTATTTAAAGTATTTTTATATTTAGATAAAAAACTATTCACATTGATTAAATCTAAATCATCTCCTGTAACAAAGTGTGTGATACTTCTGGGTATTCCTACTATCTTTGCAATATCTGGAGAAATTGCTCCTAAAAATAATTCTTTTTCATTTAAGTTTAATTCATCATTAACACGTTTTGCAACTGCTAAATGAATAATAGTTGATGCCATATTATCACCACAATAATTATAGCATATTAACCTAAGATTAAGTAATTATTCTAATATCTTAATAATATCTTTAACAACTTTATCGACATGTTCTCCTTGTTTTAAAATATCCTCAAAATCTAAACACTCATCAAAATATGCTTTATAAATTAGCTTGGCATCACATCCCTCAATAAAAGATGTAATACTAGTCATAGCACCATCTAAGGAATATTCATCTCTTTTTTTAGAACCTATTACTAAAGAGATAATCTTCTTATCCTTTAAACCCTTAGTACTATATAGCGGATTTAAACGATCCATAAATATTTTTAAATCACCTGATAATGTATTCCATCTTGTAGGTGTAATAAAAATTATTACTTCAGCATTATTTACAAGATTGATATTCTCTTCCATATCATCTTTGAAATCACATACTCCATTTTTATCACAATCCATACATCCAGTACAAAGATAAATTTTTTGATTTCCAGGAGTAATTATATCTGAACTAATTCTTGAATTTGCAAAAGAGTTATTCAAAATATTAGCTAAATTATAAGAATTACCTTTTCTTCTAGAACCTACAACTATTAAAACTCTTGCCATATTATCACCATTATTATTATGGATAATATTATCAAATTTATAACATTATGCTATAATGTACTTAGGTGTTATTTATGTTTAAAACAGATGATGAAAATTACGTTTATCTACTCGTTAGTAAAAATTTCAAAAGAATAAGAAAAGCAAAAGGTCTAACCAAAGAAGAAGTTGCTAAAGCTATGGGATGTACCAAGGCTTTTCTAGGCAATATTGAAAGTGAAAATTATCATCAAACGTTTTCTATTCCAACTGTAGTTAAAATGGCTTCTGCGCTAAAAGTAGATATATCTGAATTATTTGAAGAACTTTGATTCTTCTTTTTATTTTTCTTCCATTTCTGTTTTTTAGCTTCATTAGCTAATAATATCATTTCTTGTTCAAAAGATTTACTTTCTCTTATTATCTCTAATTTTTCTTTTCTATCTTTAAAGTAGTACTCTATTGTAACAATATCTACTTCATTTAAAAAGCGATCCTCAACAATTAGATTTAACTCTTCTAATATTATTTCTTTAAATTTTTGACTTTTCTCTTGCAAATTTATTAAACAAGAAAAAGATACTTTGTGTAAACGATTTATAACTTCGTCATATGCTTCTATAGATTTATTTATCATTTCAAGAGAATAATGCTTTAAATCAAAATATTCTACATCATGACCGATGATATCATCTCTTCCTTTTCCATAATTAGATTTGTAAGTACTTTTTACTATAGGTAATCTATAACTAAAATTGCGTAACATTTCTACCTTCCTTTTACTATATTTATTTCTAATAATACTTACTGCCCTTATCATGAAACATAGCTTAGAGTATACCACAAAGAAAAAGATGAGAAAATATTTTATTCTCATCTTAATATAACTATACATCTTTTTTTACTAGTGTTTTTAAATTATAATCTTGATTTATTAATGAAGAAATTGAATCCAATTGTGATAATGCTTTATTTTTAAATCGCTTATCAAGAGTTATTTCTTCACCAAACCATGGTGGTTTAGCAAAACTTTGAGATTCTTCTTCTGATGAAAATTCAACTTCTACAGTAACTAAACCTTCTAATTGCTCATGATATATGTCTAGCTCTGCTACCAATGATGAATCTAGAGGAATTCTAAACCTTCTTTTAGATATAAGATTACCAACTACTGCTGATTCTAATATTCTAAAAGCAATTGAATCTATTTGAACTTCATTTTCTTCACGAGCTAGTAAATCATCACTTTTCTTAGTTAGATAAAAGAAATTATCTTCTCTTCTTATTCTAACTTCTGGAGATAGACTTATATAACCTTGCAATAAATCACTATTATCTACACCATCTAAATCTGGTAAATAATTAACTAAAAACTTACGCTCTATTTCTAACATAATAATTCTCCTAATCACATATATTATATCACACTCAAAAATAAGTTGAATCATCAACTTATTTTGCTTCTAATACTTCTTTCATTTTATTTCTTGCATTTTCAACTGTTTTCTCATTAGGTATCATAACGTATAGTTTAGTCTTAGGTGTAGAATACGTATAAGTCATTTTACCAGTACCATCTACACTTTGACTTATGAAAGTCCAAGATGACATATCATCAAGTTGCATTTTAACATACTTACTTATAACACTTCTTGGCATATCTGTCATATACAGTTTGTTCAACGATGTTAACAACTCATCATATTTTAATAAAACTGTTGTGTTACTTGCTAACTTTTTAAAAGTCGCTTCTAAAACTTGTTGTTGATTCTTAACCCTATGACGATCTCCACTAGCATAGGCATATCTTTCTCTAGCGTAAGCTAAAGCATGGGCTCCATCCATTTTAACCATACCTTTTTCAACATGCCATCCGCTGATATGAGATGAATTGAATTCTGTATCACTATATACTTCTATTCCACCTGCTAAATCTACTAATTCAACTACTGCTGGCATACCAACTTTAATAGAATAGTCAATGTCGATATCAAATAAATTTTCAACGGTCTTCTTTGACACATTTAAACCATATATTCCTGCATGAGTCAATTTATCATTAAGTCCTGATTTTCCATATAAACTTACATAGTAATCTCTTGGAATACTAGTCATCAATATTGTCCTAGTTTTAGGATTTATAGATAATACCATATTAACATCACTTCTAGTTTTACTAGGTAAAGTTTTCTTTCTTGAATCACTTACCGAAAGATAGATATTGATTGAATCTCCTTTATTTATCTTACTATA
>CAMXBB010000117.1 GCA_947179265.1 uncultured Bacillota bacterium | reverse complement strand
ATTATATTCTTTTATTTGTGTAGCTTTAAATAAACTATTCTTTATGATTATCTTAATGTATCTTTTTATAACCTGCTATATCTATGTAAAAAAGAGTTTAAGAAATATCTTTGGTCTTAATAATGATTATGTGAAGAGTATGATAGTTCCGCTAATCAAAAAGTATGCAGTTATAACCCTAATTGTTTTTATATATGACATAATTATTTACTTTTTGGGTAATATGTTTTTAAACTATTTAACATTTATGCTATAATACCCTTGGAAGTGATATTTATGGGTAAAAAGGTTGTTGTTGGGATGTCTGGTGGAGTTGATTCATCAGTAGCTGCATATTTACTTATTAAAGAGGGATATGAGGTAATAGGACTATTCATGCGTAATTGGGATTCGATGATTAATAATGATATCGAAGGAAATCCTAATATTGGAGATAATATATGTCCACAAGAACAAGACTATAATGATGCCTTAGCAGTATGTAATGAACTTAATATACCTCTTCATAGAGTTGATTTTATAAAAGAGTATTGGGATAATGTTTTTACCTATTTTTTAGATGAATTAAAGAAAGGAAGAACTCCTAACCCTGATTTGATGTGTAATAAATATATAAAGTTTGATGTATTCATCAAGGAAGCTAGAAGATTAGGTGCTGATTATATTGCAACTGGACACTATGCCCGAGTTAAAGGATGCAAGCTTTATCGTGGAGTTGACTCTAATAAGGACCAATCATATTTTTTAGCTCAAGTTACACCAGATCAACTAAAAGATGTATTATTCCCAGTTGGTGATTTAAATAAGGCGGAGGTAAGAGATATTGCTAACAAATTAAATCTTACTACTGCTAAAAAGAAGGATTCTACAGGTATTTGTTTTATAGGAGAAAGAAACTATCAAAAATTCATTCAAAACTATCTAAAACCAAACCCAGGAGATATCGTGAATGTCGATACCAAAGAAGTAATAGGTAGACATAATGGACTCATGAATTACACAATAGGTCAAAGAAGAAATGTTGGAATAAGTGGTTTTGTTGATAAACATTTTGTTGTTGGTAAAGATGTTGAAAAAAATATCCTTTATGTAGCTTTTGGTGAAGATCCAGAGAGCCTTTATAGTGATGAGTGTATAATCGATAATATTAACTTTATATCTCCTAATCATCCGACATTTTGTACTGCAAAATTTAGATATAGAGGACCTGATAATGAAGTTATTTTAGAATATTTGGATAATAACGAAATTCGTGTAAGATATCCGCAAAAGGTTAAAGCTGTTACTCCAGGACAAGCATGTGTTTTATACCTTGGAGAACAATGTTTAGGAAGCGGAATAATCAAAAAAGTTAAGAAAAATAATGAAGAACTATGGTATTTATAGTTCTTTTTTTCGTTTTTTTATAAAAAATCAAAAAAATTTAAAGTAATTTGTAATATTATCCTCAATAAATTATATATAGAGGGTGATTTTATGCCAATAATATCAAAAGAAGTAATTAATGACATTCAAAGCAAAGCTAATATTGTTGATATTATTAGTGCATATGTCTCTTTAGAAAAACGTGGTAAGAATTATTTTGGATTATGTCCCTTCCATAATGATGTAAATAACCCATCATTTTGTGTTAATGAGGAAAAGAAAATATATACGTGTTTCAGTTGTCATAAAAGCGGTAATGTCTTTGGTTTTATACAAGAAAGAGAAAATGTCAGTTTCATCGAAGCAGTAAAAATTGTAGGCGATAAAATTGGCTATGAATTAGATATTCAAATCCAAGAGACTAGTAAATTTGAACGTCATTTTGAAGCTGTTGAACTAGCGAATCGTTTCTATCAAAATAATTTAAAGAGTGCTGATGGTAAAGAAGCTAGGAAGTATTTAACGGATCGTGGAATTAACGAAGAGATAATAGATGAATTTGAGATTGGTTTTGCCCCTAAAAGCAACGATACAGTAACTAAATTACTTCTTAATAAAGAATTTGATGAAAATGTATTATTGGAATCAGGTTTAAGCAATCGTAGTAGTAATCTATACGATACCTTTAGAAATAGGGTAACTTTTCCAATACATAATGATCGTGGAAGAGTTGTTGGATTCTCTGCTAGAATCTATCAAAAAATAGATGAAGCTAAATATATAAATACAAGAGAGACCCCAATATTTAAAAAAGGGGAAATATTATTTAATTATCATCGAGCTCAAGGAGAAGCTAGAAAAAATAAATACTTGCTTGTAGTAGAAGGACAAATGGATGCCATAAGGATATATGCATCTGGCATAAAAAATGTTGTTGCAACGATGGGAACAGCATTGACTAATGATCATATTAATTTACTTAAGAAACTTAATGTTAAGATTATTCTTTGTATGGATAATGATTCTGCTGGTGAGAAAGCAACTATTGCTAATGGAGAGATAATATCGAATGCTAATATTCCTTTAGGAATCCTACGAATTACTGGTGCAAAAGATCCTGATGAATATTTATTAAACAATAGTGTTGAAGCCTTCGAAGATGCCATAAAAAACGCTATTACATTCTTTGATTTTAAACTAAATTATTTAAAAAGAGATAAGAATTTAAAAAAAGTTGATGACGTATCTACGTATATAAATCAGGTATTAAGGGAATTAAATAAAAGTAGCGATGATATTTTGGTAAATCTAACGATTAATCAATTGAGTGAAGAGTATGGAATTGATAAAAATATTCTTTTAAATAAAATTATAAAAGTTGAAACCAAAAAAGTTGCGCCAATTAAGGATACGTATAAGAAAACGATTAATAAAGTGCAGAAATATTGCGAGATAATTATTTATTATATGTTAAACGATATCAAGTATATTAAACTGTATGAGCAAGAATTATCATACTTGCCAGATGACCTTTATAATGAAATTGCTAATGATATACTTGCTTTTTACATAAAATACAATTATATTAGTATAGCAGATTTTATTACTTATGAAATCGAAGGGCCGAGATATGACGATGTATTACGAATAGTTGATAGTTTGATTACTAATGAACTTGATGACCAAGAATATATCGTATTGATTGGTAAAATCAAAACAATGATAGATGAACAAAAGATTAATGAATTAAAGGAAAAATTAAAGACTATTAGCGACATCAATGAGAAACTAAAGATAACCAATGAGATAGCAAATATAAAAAAGAGGATGTGTGAATAATGAAGAAAGTTGAAGAGATAAAGACATTTGATGAAAGAAAACAAGAATTAATTGAGGAAGGACAAAAGAAAGGATTTATTACCTTTGAACAATTAGCTCAAGCTTTAAAGGGCTTAGATATGGATGCTGATTCCCTAGATTCATTATATAATTCATTTGTTGAAGCTGGAATTAGTGTTATAACTGAGGATGAAGCTAACGCTGAAGCTGGTGGAGCAAAACCAGAAGAGGTAATCGTTTTAAGTGATGAAGACTTAACAAAGGATGTAAATATTAACGATCCAGTACGTATGTATTTAAAAGAGATTGGACGTATTTCACTATTAAGTCCTGATGAAGAGATGGAACTTTCAGTTAAGGTTGCTAACGGTGAAGAAGAGGCCAAAAATGTATTAGCAGAATCAAATTTACGTCTTGTTGTATCTATAGCTAAAAGATATGTTGGACGTGGGCTTTTATTCCTTGATTTGATTCAAGAAGGAAATATCGGTCTTATGAAAGCTGTTGAAAAGTTTGACTATGGTAAGGGATATAAATTCTCTACATATGCTACTTGGTGGATTAGACAAGCTATTACTCGTGCTTTAGCTGACCAAGCAAGAACTATTCGTGTTCCTGTTCATATGGTTGAAACGATTAATAAGATGGCTAGAATCCAAAGACAAATGACTCTAGAATTGAACAGAGAGCCAAGTGATGAAGAACTTGCTAAAAAGATGGGAATAAGTGTCGATAAGGTTAGAGAAGTAATTAAAATAAGCCAAGATCCAGTTTCTCTAGAAACACCAATTGGTGAGGAAGATGATTCTCATTTAGGTGACTTTATCAAAGATGAATCAAGTCTTTCACCAGAGGAATACGCTACTAACGAAATTTTAAAAGAAGAGATAAAAGCTGTATTATCAACACTACAACCAAGAGAGCAACAAGTACTTGAATTGCGTTTTGGTCTTATCGATGGAACAAGCTATACTCTTGAGGAAGTTGGTAAACGTTTCAATGTTACTAGAGAAAGAATAAGACAAATTGAGGCCAAAGCTCTAAGAAAATTAAGACATCCATCTCGTGCTAAAAAACTTAAAGATTTCATGGTAGATTAAAATGTTAAGTAAGAGACTTAGTTCCCTTCTAAAATATGTTGATAAAAATGATAGATTAATCGATATTGGTTGTGATCATGCACTATTAGATATTGAATTAATTAGAAGTGCTATTCTAAAAAAGGTTATCGTATCAGACATTCATGAAAATGCCCTAAAAGCGGGAATTGACAATATCAAAAGAAATGGCTTAAATGATAAAATTGAAGCTCGATTAGGTAATGGATTAGAAGTGCTAACAGAGAATGACAGTATAAACACTATACTAATTTCTGGTATGGGGACATCAACAATAATTAGCATCTCAAATAATCCATATCTAAGTAATATTGATAAATTAATTCTACAGTCAAATAATGATCATTTTGAATTACGCCAACATCTAGTTAAATTAGGATTTTATATAGTGGCTGAAGAATTTTTTGAAGATAACAAAAAACATTATATTAATATTGTTTTTAAGCAAGGAAAAGTTAAGTATAAAAGATGTGAATTAAAATACGGACCTCATCTCATAAAAAATAGGGAATATCTAGAGTTTGAATTAGCTAATTGTGAGAGAATCGAGAGTTTAATCCCTAATATGAAGTTGAAATATTTTGAGTTTTAACAATGTGCGCGTGCCGAGGATTTGCCTGGTGTTTAGAAGGGTGTGGCCGGTAGAATTAAAAAAAGA
>CAMXBB010000116.1 GCA_947179265.1 uncultured Bacillota bacterium | reverse complement strand
GTTTACTATTAATAGTTATATATGATATATTTAAATTACCTAAGAGAGGTTTAACTTATAAAACCGACTATTTGTGATACTTGGGAATCTAATTGGTTTGTGGTGTTGAAGACCTTTGCATTGCATAGGGATCCTAAAACAGATCATGTGATGCCCACCTCGTGCGAGCGGGCTTTTATCACGCGACTTCTCTTAGGCTTTTTTATGTTTAAAAGGTGATGCGTATGTTTGATAGATTGATTGCATTAATAGGAGAAGAGAAGTATAAATTAATAGCTTCTAAAAAGATATTGCTTATTGGAGTAGGGGGAGTTGGTTCTTACGCTCTAGAAGCATTGGTAAGAAATGGATTTAATAATATAACGATTGTTGATTATGATAAAATAGATATTAGTAATTTAAATCTTCAATTAATTACTGATTCTACTAATATAGGTCATTCTAAGGTAATAGAAGCTATTTTAAGAGCTAAAAGAATTAGAAATGATATTTTAATAGAAGGACATGAAAAACGTCTTACAAGCGATAATATTGATGAATTATTAAAATTAAATTTTGATTATATAATCGACGCTTGTGATAGTATCGATGTTAAATTTACTTTGATGGAAAAATCATTAAAATATAATTATAAACTGATAACTTGTTTAGGTACTGCTAAAAAGTTAGATCCGTCAAAACTTAGTATTACAACCCTTGATAAAACAAATAATGATCCACTAGCGCGTATTTTAAGGAAAAAAGTTAGAGATGCTAAGATTAATAAGAAATTATATTGTGTATCGAGTAGTGAAGTACCTAAAGATATAGAGGTATTGGGAACAGCCAATATTGTTCCATCAATAGCAGGTCTTTTATGTGTATCATATGTATTTAACGATATAATAAAATAATAATTGTTTTATGTATAATAAAAATAAATTTGAACATAATAAAAATGGGAAGATTTGATTCGGATGAATCAGTCTTGTTCCCCAATTTTTGTCCTAGCGTCAACTTATGTTGATGCTAGTTTTTTTATAAGAAAAAGTAACCTTATATTTAAAAGGTTACTTTTATTTAAAATATATATTAACCAAGTGTTACTGGTTTTTCTTCTGGTTTCTTATCAGGCATTATTGCACTAATACATCTATGAACTAGAACCATATCTAACTCATTTTCAATATTGTTAAGTAGAACTAAAGAAAGATTTCCCATTCCTGCTTTAGTTAATCTCATGCATACTTCATGATTTCTATTATTAAGGTCTCCAGAATCAATAAAATTAGCTAATTCTAATTGATCAAAATCAGTAATAAATGTTGATAAACTATTTATGATAAATACAACTCTTTCTCCTTGATTAGCAAGATTAATTGCTCTAGCTAATTTACTTTCTTGATTAGGTTTATCATAAGCTCTCATTGCAAAAGCATGACGGGCTTCGTCCTCATCAGTATGTAATAAACCGAATAAACTATATCTAGCAGTATCTGTACTGTCTTCAAATACAACTCCTGATCCTCTTAAAATAGAACCTGCGATATATCTTCCATATTCTTGATATTCTTCTGTTCTATCTTCTGTACCATTAACAAGTACAGTTCTTACTCTATCTCTCATTTTTATAATCCCCCTTTTTGATATGGATAGTATTATACATAAAATGAGTATAATTGTCAAATTGAGAAGAAAAAAAGATGGAATAATCCATCTTTATTTTGTCATCAAAAAATCAGCTAGTTTTTTAGGATCTTCACCCTTCATAACGATATTATATATTAAATCGATTACTGGCATCTTAATCTTTTTCTTGCGAAGTAGGGTATAGATACTCTTTAAAGTATAATATCCTTCAACTGTTGTAGTATCTAAATATTCTTGTGTTTTTTTATCGTTACCTTTACCAAGTAGTACCCCAAAGGTATAGTTTCTTGATTTAGTTGAAGTAGCAGTTAAAAGTAAATCTCCAACTCCTGCAAATGAAAGAATTGTCTTCTTATTTCCGCCAAGTCCATGTAAGAGTTCCATAATATCATGAAGCGATTCTGTTATCAAAAAGCTTCGAGCAGATTCAGAATAACCTAAGCCTTCCAATATTCCGGCAGCAACTGCAATAACATTTTTTATAGAACCACATAATTCTACACCTAATAGGTCTTTTGTTTCCCTTAACTTTATATTAGTACCTTTATAAGCATTCTTAAAGGCATTTAAAGTCGATTTAGTTCGATAACCAATAGAAAGTCCGATAGGTTCTTGATTAGCTATATCGATTGCAAATGAAGGTCCAGATATAACAGCTAATCTCTTAGTATTGATAAAATTTAAGAATACTTCATGAACAAATCTACAAGATTCTTGTTCAATACCTTTTGAACCGATTATGAAATGCATTTTAGGTGTTATATAAGGCATTATATTCTTGCAAACGGACCCAACATATCTAGCAGCACACATGATATATACTAATTCTGCGTCTTTTAGTGCTTCTTCATAATCATAGGTAAATTTAATGTCCTTAGGTATTTTTATACCACCTAAAGCTTCATAATTATCTCTTGTGGCTTCGATTCTTTTTAAAGTATCTTCAGATTCTGTCCACATCTTAATCTTATTATTTTTATTCTTTGATAGGGAGTAGGCCATTGCAATACCATATACTCCTGAACCAATAATTGTTATTCTCATTGTTTCTTCATCTCCTCATTTATTGTCTTTAAACTTATCTCATATTTATTATAACATGGATTATAATATTTTCTTCCCTTTAATTCGTCAGGTAAATATTGTTGCTTAACCCAATGATTTTTATAATCATGTGGGTATTTATATAATGGAGAGTTAGTTTTAATCCATGCGGGCGTATTATATGATTTACCAGATTCAATATCATTTAATACCTCATCAATTGCCGTAATACAAGAATTACTTTTAGGAGATAAAGCCATTTCTGTAACAAGAACCGATAATGGTATTCTAGCTTCAGGAAGCCCCAGCATTTCACAAGTATCGATTACTGCTCTGACCTTCGGACCAATTCCCGGACTAGCAAGACCAATATCCTCATATGCGATTACTGAAAGTCTTCTATAGATTATATCTAAATCACCAATGACAATTAATCTACCAAGGTAATATAAAGCAGCATCAACATCGGAACCTCTAATGCTTTTTTGTAAAGCACTTATTAAATCATAATGTCCTGATTCATCCTTGTCACCAATTACAACGGGCTTAGTATTAATTGATCTAACAACCTCTTCAGTAACATGTTTATCACTAGTAGCATAATAAGACATCTCTAATAAATTTAAAGCACTTCTAAAATCTCCTGATGATAAAGATGCAATTAGATCAATAGCTTTACTATCTAGCTTAATTTTATTTAAATACTTACTAGCTCTTTTTATACCATCTTTAAGATCTCCAAATTCTAATGGCTTTAGTTCAAAGATTTGACATCTACTTCTAATAGCAGGATTAATCTTATAGTATGGATTAGAAGTTGTAAGACCAATTAAAATAATTGTTCCATTTTCAATATAAGGAAGTAATATATCTTGTTTATCCTTATTCATTCTGTGAATTTCATCTACAATTAAGACAAGTTCTTTATACATCTTAGCTTCCTCAATGACAATATCAAAATCACTTTTATTATTGATTACTGCATTGAGCATTCGATATCGACATCCAAGTTCATTTACCAAAGCAACAGCAATACTTGTCTTACCAATACCAGGATTACCATATAAAATCATGGAAAATAATTTTTTATTCTCTACTAAATTAGATAATATTTTACCTTTACCAACCAAATGTTTCTGACCAACTATATCACTTAAACATTTAGGTCTTAAAGAATCAGCAAGTAATTCCATATCATCACCTATTAAATTATAGCATAATTGATTATCGTAAAAAAGATGATATAATTACACTAGGAAGTGTAATTATGAACGATATCTATATTTCAGAATTTTTATCATATCTAGAAATAGATCTAAATTATTCTAATAATACGATTGCATCATACGATAATGATTTAAAGAAGATAAGCGAATTCTATGATAAAAAGGATTTACTAAAATTAAATATAAAGGATATCGAAAAATATTTAAATACACTAAACGAATTAGCACCATCAACGATATCTCATAATATTTCATCTCTTAAAACATTCTATAGTTATTTTATTAAGATAGGTAAATGCAGTAATAATCCAATGAGTGGAATAAAACAACCCAAACTAGGAATTCATCTACCAACATATTTAACAATAGATGAAATAGATAAATTATTGGATATAAAAATAGAAACTCCATTTGATGCTAGAAACAAAGCTTTACTAGAATTAATGTATGCAACTGGATTAAGAATTAGTGAAGTGATATCTTTAGAGTTTACTAATATTGATTATGATGAATGTATTCTTAGAGTAATGGGGAAGGGGAGCAAGGAAAGAATCGTTCCTATAAATGACATTGCACTTGATTGTTTAAAGGATTATATAGAAAACTATCGCCCACTAATGTTAAAGGGAAGTATCAATAACTATCTATTTTTGAATAATCATGGTAAACCAATGACAAGACAAGGGGTATTTAAAATTTTAAAAAAAGAGTGTTTACTAAAGGGCATTACTAAAAATGTTTCACCACATACCCTTAGACATACTTTTGCAACTCATCTTCTAGAGAATGGAGCAGATTTAAGGATAATTCAAGAATTACTTGGTCATTCAGATATATCGACAACCCAAATATATACGCATTTAACCAACGAGAAACTACATCAAGATTATTTAGAATATTTCCCAAGAAAATAAAAAACATCAGATATTAATCATCTGATGTTTTCTTAAATTAAGCTTCAGTATTGTTAGAAGCTTGTTGCTTAGAACATTTTTTAGTTTTATTTGTTCTTTTGTTTTTAGCCTTATTATTACTATTTTTCATAACTACCTCCCTTTTTATTATGTACGATTATTTAATAAATATAATAATTATGT
>CAMXBB010000115.1 GCA_947179265.1 uncultured Bacillota bacterium | reverse complement strand
GTATGAAATATTAGATGGAAATTATTATGAAAATTATTTAAGTATTAAAAATTATATAGAAAGTTTAGAGGTTTAATTTATGAAAAAACTAAAAGAATTATTTTTAGAAGAATATGTATATGGTTATAAAGCATTTGATTATATATTTATGGCTTCATTGATTATTATGCAAGTTATTGCATTTATTATCTATCCAGATAGTCCGATATCAATTGTAGCAGGTATACTTGGTACGATTGCAACAGTACTTTGTGCAAAGGGAAAGATTACTTATTTAGTATATGGTTTTATTCAAACATTTTTATTTATCATTATCGATTATCAAGCAAAACTATATATCGATACAGCAGAACAAGTATTCTATTTGTTAACAATGGTTTATGCAATATTTAGTTGGAAAAAGAATTTAAAGAAAACAGAAGAGGGAAGTCAAGAAATTGAAGCTAAGAAATTGTCTTTAAAAGCTTGGATTGGAATTACAGTAGCAATAACTATCTTAACTATAGCAGTAGGATTATTTGGAGTATACATTGGAAGTGCCCAAGCATTTACGGATGCTTTCTCAAATATCCTAGCAATATTTGGACAAATCCTATGTGTATTATGTTATACAGAACAATGGATTTTATGGTTAATCTTAGATATAGCTGATATCAAGATGTATGCTTTTGCTGGTAATCCAGTACTTGCTGTAATGTATGTTGGATGGACAATCAATTGTATATATGGATGGTATAATTGGAACAAATCAATGAAAAATAATAAGAAAGATAATAAATAATATTTAATTAAAAAACTTCGGGACAACTGAAGTTTTTTTGGTTCATTAACTAACATAAAATATTTTAGGAGGTGAGTTATGAAAGGTATAGATGTTTCTTCTTATCAAGGTAAGATTGATTGGGAGAAGGTAAAACCTTATATTGACTTTGCAATTATAAGATGTGGTTGGGGTGATAATCTTAAAAATCAAGATGATATTTATTTTGAAAGAAATGCTAAACTTTGTAAGGAATTGAACATTCCTTTTGGAGTATATCTTTATAGTGAAGCAACTACATTAGATGAAGCTAGAAGTGAAGTAGAACATACTCTAAGATTAATTAAAGATAAAAAGTTAGAATATCCTGTATTTTTAGATGTCGAAAGTAAAAGACAAATGGCATTAAGAAAAGAAGACTTAGTAGAGATTGTTAATTATTATTGTAGTGAGATGGAAAGAAATGGTTATTATGTGGGTATCTATGCAAGTTTAGATCGATTTAAGAGCAATTTATATTCAAAAGAATTAGAAAAGTTCGATAAATGGGTAGCAGAGTGGAATGATACTTTTACTTATAAAGGACAAGCAGGAATGTGGCAAAAATCATCATATGAGGAAATAGCAGGTATTAAATCTAGGGTAGATGCTGATGTAGCATTAATCGATTATCCAATGATAATAAGAGATGCTAAGTTAAACCATTTAGATGATGAAGTTTGTCATGAAGTATGTCATATGGAATGTAATAATAATTAATTGACACTACTTTACTTAAAGTAATTTACATCGCAGTTTAAATAAAGTATAATATTTTTCTATATTCAAGGAGGAATTATGATGCTTAATAGTGACTTAGAGCCAGCATGGCAAGTATTAGAAAAATATCATACAGAATTTTTAGCAGAAATACGTAAGCTATACGCTATTAAGCATGATAGAAATAAAGCTTATGAACATTTGGCTAATCTATATCGATATTTAAAAGAAATAACACCAAGTGTTTATGTTATGAGTGAAAAATATAAAATATATAATTCGATGTTAAATCTTCTTTTAAAAGCTGAGGAAGAAATATTTGGAGATCAAATAATTGATGTATATCCTGATTTTAAATATGATAAAAGACATCGATTAGATCATAAATTGGATCATTATAGTTCTAGTGAAGAATTATTAGATGAATTGGTATATAGTACTAGGAAAAAACTAGTTACATCTTGGGGAAAGATTAGTGATCTAAATACATTAAATTTAGGAAACAAATGTCGTACTGCTAGTGGAATTCTATATAGAAATGCTAAAAGTATGGGAATAGATGTTAAAAGAATAATAATTCACCCAGGTTATTCGGAAAAGAGTTATCTTTATAATGGAGATGGATTCCATTATTTTAATCTTGTAACAATAGATGGAAAGGAATATATAGTAGATTGCTCCTATGCACAATTTTTTTATCGTGGGAGAAACAATTTAGAACGATTAGGTATTGTAGATTTAAGTGGATGTTATCCAGGAGTATATATGTTGCAAAATGAACAAAGAGAAAGTGTAGCAACTGCTATTTTAAAAAGAGGTTGGTGTGAAGCAACTGAAGAAAATATGAAGGCTTATTTAGATGGCTTTACTTTGATGTATCGTAATGGATTATATTATGAAAATCTTGGAGAAGCTATATATGAAGTAGATTATACAATAGATCAATATATGAACTTCTTATATGGAGATGATAATCAAGTTAAACATGAAGGAAGAGAATTCTTAGGTTATCAAAGAAAACAATTAAATAACCCATCCTTTGTATTCAAAAAATAAAAAATCAAAGAATATTTTTCTTTGATTTTTTTGTATGGTATAATCAAGTAAGGTGATATTATGAATTGGGAACTATATCAAGAAAATACTTTTAGAACTAAACCTAACTATTTAACAGTATTCTTAGTAAATAAATTAGAATTTAAAACTGTAGTTGATTTGGGATGTGGAAGTGGAAATGATACTGTATATATGCTTAAAAGAGGAAAAGTTGTAACAGCAATAGATGGTTCTTTGAATGAAAGTTATATTCTTGATCGAATAAGTGATGAAGATAAAAAAAGACTTACATTGGATAGAAGCAATTTTGAAGAGGTAGTTATTCCTAAAACAGATGTTGTTCTTTCTTTATTTTCATTACCTTTTTGTAAGCCTTCAGAGTTTAATAAGCTATGGAATAAAATTGATAATGCTCTAGATAAGGATGGAATAATTGTTGCTAATTTGTTTGGAGAAAGGGATTGGCATAAGAGTGATAAGAGAGTTTCTACTCATACAAAGGAAGAAGTTTTAGCATTACTTAAGGATTATGAGATTTTAAAATGGAAAGAGCAAGAATATACGAGAGAAATAGATAATACTCATTGGCATTATTATGACTTTGTAGCAAAGAAGATTAAATAAGAGATTATTGCGTAAAATAATTGTAACTCAACCTCTAGTTTAGTTACTTCAACCGATAAGTTATTGTTAATTGCAATTGTTTTATTTTATCATTATGATGGTAAAGGAGAAAAGTTATGAAAAAGAATATTATATTTATTTTTAGCTTAATTATCACACTATCAGTAGGGGTATTATTAGGATTTTTAATATGGGGAAAAGATGTATCTATTTTGGAATTAAAAGAATTACCTAAACCAGAACTTACTGGAGGAATAAGAGGAGAACAATTTGGAATCGATAAGAATATCAATGAAGATACTATCGATGAATATCTAAATAGAAGTGATAGTGTTTATCGTGATATGAGGATGCTTAAAGATCTAGGGAACTATGAAGCAATTGGTGGAGATTCATATCTATCCGGTTTTGTTTCTGGATTTGAAGTTGTTCCTTATCCATATATTGTAAATGTATCTGGACTTCCTTCAGAAGTTGGTGATAGTTATACTGGCAAAACATTATTCACTCAAGATAAAGATGGAAAGTATATAGCTAATTATGAAGAGTCTTTAGCAATATTAGAATATCTATTTCCTAAAGATAAAAATATCTTCTTAATGTGTGGCGGCGGTGGTTATGCTGGCATGATGAAGAATATGTTAATAACCCTTGGATGGGATGAAAATAAGTTGTATAATGTTGGAGGATATTGGTCATATAAAGGAGAAAACAATATTCAAGTAAAAAGAGAAGTCAGTGATGGTAAGTATGAGTATGATTTTTGGAAAGTACCTTATCATGATATTGACTTCAAAAAATTACAAGAGGTAAGATAATGAGAATTAAAAATATATTGATAGCAATTTGTTTCTTTGTGGTAAGTATTATTCTAGCTTCACTTATTATTTTAAGCAATAATACCTTTTATTTAGATGATGAATACTATGGAAGTACTAAAGTTGAAGAGATTTATACTAGTGACTTAAATAAATTAATAGGTTTATCTAAGACATTTGTATTGTTTGTTTATCAACCAATGTGTGTTAATTCTGCTGACTTTGAAATAGTTTTAGATGAATTTCAAAAAGAAACGCAAATATCATATAAAAAGATTGCTTTTTCTAATCTAAAAGGAACTGATTTAGAGGATAAAATCAAATATTATCCATCATTTGTCATAATAAAAAATGGAAGTGTAGTAGATTATTTAGAAGCTGATAATGATGAGGATACTAAAGCTTTTAAAAACAAAGATGATTTCAAAGAATGGTTTACTAAACATGTTCTTATAAAAAAATCAAGAAATGAAACTAAGACGACTACACAATCAACTCAAGATATTGGTAATATTGTAATTGATTTACCGGAGGTCCAAAAGGAAGATGGAAAAGTAAATATTTATTTCTTCTGGGGAGATGGATGTCCTCATTGTGAGCATGAAAAAGAATTCTTTGATAGTATCAAAGAAGAATATGGAGAACAATATAATTTATACATGTTTGAAACTTGGAAAAATATTAATAATGCTAATATTATGAAAGTCTTCTCATCGGAGATGGGAAATGGTGAAAAAGGTGGAGTTCCATATACGGTTATTGGAAGTCAAGCATTCAGAGGATTTGGATCATCATCCGAAGAAAAATTTAAAGAAGCCATTAAGACTGAAGCTAAGAAAGACTTTGATATTTATATTGATGTAATAAAGGATAAATATAAAGGATAAACAAGTAAATTTTGTTTATCTTTTTCTTTGTAAAAAATTTACATAAAATGTCAAAAAATAGATTAAATTAAGATTTAAGTTCCCAGTTTAGTATATAGCCTGAAATTAAACGA
>CAMXBB010000114.1 GCA_947179265.1 uncultured Bacillota bacterium | reverse complement strand
CCGCTTAAGCTTAATTGAACCCCCAGACTATCTGGGGGTTTTCTTATACAAAAAAAGAAGAATTATCTTCTTCTTAATCGAACTAACTCAACTTTAATCGGATGATGTCCATCTCTATTCTTATCATAATTCATGGAATAGTCTGGTAATTCCACTCCATATCTTTCCATAGAATCTTTTATCATACCCTTTATTAATTCAATGTCTTCATCTGTTATATCTTTACGATATCTAATATAATGTTCTAGATTTTGACTTAATACTGATCTATCAAAGAATACAGAATGTAACTCTTTATCATTTTCTAGTTCATCTAAATAAGATGGACACATTATATCTTCTTCTAATATTCTAATATCTGATAAATCACGATAATAAACATTTCCATCTTCATCTACTAGTAAGTTTTGTGTATGGAATGATTCGAAATATATACCATTGCTTGCATAATAGAACCATATATCTATTATTCTTGCTATAACTTCCATCATAAATTGCTTACTAAATTTATTTGATACTATCAAATAAAACCATGGGTATACACGCTTTTCAGGCATCTTTCTAACAATATAGTTGTATATCTCATCATTAAAACTATGTGTTTCCTCTGGTATGATAAAGAATTTCGGATAAGAAACTCTTGATAAATAATCAGTTGCCAGAATGCTTCTTTTTATTTCTTTTTGACTTAAGCTTCTAATACTTCTAGTTATTTGTCTTAATACTGCTAGCTTATAACAATCATTAGTTTCTTCATCATAAACGGTTCTAGTTGATGATGTTGGAAATACTGTTTTCTTACCTACTATTCTTTTGGGATCTAATCCTAAATCACTAAAAGTATCTGGATGCATTGGAACAATCTTTCCGTCATGTTCAACTAATGGCATTACAAAATAATTATGATGATATTCCTTAGATACATTATTAATATGTGAAAGTGGACTATAGTTTGCTATATTGATATGTTCCTCTTTGGCATTAAACTTTGTTTCATCACTATCTAACTTCATATCTTTAATCATACTTGATATATGATTTAATACAGCTGTTAGTTTAGATGATAGATTATCTACTAGATCTGCTCCACGCATCTCTTTATAATACTTTTTAAATTCATCTGGAATTGTTTGCGAATATCTAGTTCTAAATTCGATTCCCTTTTTACTAAATAGATATCCAAGTAACATTATTTCTTTGAAATATTCTTCAATTATATTAGCTTCAGGTCTTCTGCTAATAAATCACCAACTGTTTGATAGTAGAAATCCTTTTTTGCAACTTTACCTTTCAATATAAGATATTCATAGATAACCTTAAAAGCATGATTTTTAAATAATCTCTTTAGAACTGATACATCATTAATATTTGAAGAACTAATATCATCTTTTAGTCTCTTTATTTCTTCTTCAAAATCTCTAAGATAACCTTCAAGATTATTACTTCTCATTCCATTTTCTAATGCTCTAATATAATCAAGCACATCTGAAGATAAACATCCCGTAATATCCTCTTCAAAATAAATCCATTCATCGATTTCTTTTCCATTCATACGTTCAATATAGTACTTGATGAAACTTTCTCTGCTATTAGATGCTCTATAAAGTTTATCCATAAGACGAATATTACCTTTAGTAATATTATGATCTATTTTTCCATCTTTAAATACTAATCTTGTTGATAAAGAGTCATTTTCAGTCATATCACTATCAACTGTATGATGAGGAATTGAATCATGAACAAAATCTCTATACTTTCCTAATATATCAGCTAACATAGATGATATCAATTCTTCATATGCTTTATAAGACTTATCTTCATAAACAAAATTAAGATCAATATCACTATCTAATAGATTGGTTCCTCTTGCAAAGCTATTACTTAAATAAACTCCCATATCATCTGCATTTATATCTAATATATCCAATATTTTTTGTACTAGTTTTACAATAATCGCTTCATGTTTTCTAGTTATTTCAAATACTAATTCATTATTATTAGAAGCTAACAATTCTTCATATAAAGCTTCTAAATCTTTTCTTTGCTCTTGATACCATAAAGATAAATTTTCTACATAAGATTTATACTCTTTTAGAGTAATCTTATCGATTTCATATACATATACTTTATTCATTATAAATTCCTATGATCCTTTATATAACATTTACCTTTATGATTCATGAATTCAGCATTTCTTGTTAAAGTTGTTTGATCATCAGTTATATTACCAATATAGTATTGTGGGTTTGGTATTAAATAGCAGCATTCATACATATCACCTTTATGATCTATAGCTAATGAATTAGTACAATATCCACATCTCTCAGTTACCCCAACTGGAACATGTTCAGATGCCACATTAAATAATTCTTTTAATTCACTCTCACTTTGAGGAACACTTATAATTCCATTATCCCTAGCTCTTCCAAAATTAACAACCGGTCTAACGATTAGTTTAATTTCATCATTTGGTTTTGAAATAGAATTTAGTAATTCTATTACATCAAATGTTTCATCAAAGTTCTCACTAGTTAAAGTAAGTCTTGGTTTAACTGGTATTCCTTTAGCTAAACACATCTTAATTCCATTTAACGCTCTAATATAAGCTTGTTTACTTCCTCTAACCTTATTATGATGTTCTTCTAATCCATCTATTGATATTTGACATGATAGATTAGGATTGATTTCTCTTAATTCTTCTAGCAACTCATCAGTTAATAGAAAAGCATTAGTAACTAATTCTAATTCTCCTCCATATGTTGCTATACTTCTTGCTATTTGTTTTACAGTAGGAACTTCTAATAATGGTTCTCCACCAGTAGCTGATACTACTTCTGGTTTATAATAATGATAAAATGCATCAATTTCCTCTTGTGTATATTTACGAGCTACTTCTCCTTTATTTTCTCCAGCTCTGTTATAGCAATGCTCACAAAATAAATTACATTGACTAGTAACAAGATGTCTTACCTCATTTAAGATTATCTTTTCTCTTCTAATTTCTTCCATATTTCCACTCCCTCTTAGTGTCTTAGGATAGTTTAAATATTTAAAAATGTCAATAAAAAATGGAAGCCTCAGCTTCCAAATCTATATAAAACGTTATATAACGTATATTATATAATATGGCGGAAATGGATAAATAGTTCTTATTTTATATATTTTTTTATTATTTCTAAATTTCCAACTAGCAAACTAACTTGTATTCTCTTGAAAGAAAGTTTTCTTTCCAAAGCTTGATTTATGTAATATTCTATTTCATTATCATCTTTTAAAGAAAAAAGAAGTCTATAATGTGACATAGTTAATTGTGCACCCACTGGGTGCACTCTTGAAAATAAATGTAATCTTCTAATGTCAAATAAATATCTAACACTATATTTTTTCCCTAATTCTTGCGATAGTTTTACAGAATACTCTTTAATTATACTATCTCCATAATGCTTACCTGCTTCGAATAATAATTTACCAACATTATAATATTTTTGCAATTCATATTGATTTTTACTATAATCTTTTACTCTTCTATTAATTTCATTTTCTATAAATTCTTTTTTTATCTCATTATAATAGTTCATCTATCTTCCTTTCTATGGGCTATAGTTTTTAATCCTATAACCCTTCGTGTTTATTGTTACCTCTATAGAACCATTCAGATCAGTTCTGTATATTTTACTT
Organism: uncultured Bacillota bacterium; assembly: GCA_947179265.1. Classification (GTDB taxonomy): domain Bacteria; phylum Bacillota_I; class Bacilli_A; order RF39; family UBA660; genus CAG-582. Next base: position 1,353 of record CAMXBB010000114.1, on the reverse strand, counting down.
TTAGATAATGTTTCTAATACATCCTCTTTTGGATGTCCATATCTATTATTTTTACCAACACTAATTAATGAATATTTAGGATTAAGCGTATCAATAAATTCTTTACTTGATGAAGTATTCGATCCGTGATGACCTATTTTAATAAAATTAATATTTTCCAAATTATATTTATTCAAGATATCATTTTCTTTCTCTACTCCAGCATCTCCCATAAATAGAAATTTATAATTATTTAATTTTACATAAATAACGCTTGATGACTCATTTTCGTTATTATATTCTTTGGTATTTAAGAAATGTAATTTGTTATCTTTAAGATATAATTCGTCAATGCAAGAATCATATTGTATATTTTTTTGAAATAAACTCATAATAATTTTATTTTCTAAATTATTGTATGTTCCACAATTTAGTATTACTTTATCTACTTTAAAATTATCAATTAGATGTTCTGCATCTCCAGCATGATCGTAATCACCATGACTTATTATAAGATAATCTAATGAAGTAATTCCAATGCTCTTCATAAACTTAATAATATTATCGCTTACATAACTTTTCTTTCCTTGCATCCACTCCTCTTTATTAAAAGATACTTTTCCACCAGTATCTATTAAAATTGCCTCATCTTTATATTTTATTAATGTTGAATCTCCCTGTCCAACATCTAAAAAGAAAACATAATAATTATCATCTATTAGATAAGTATACTTAGGAATTAAAACAACTACTAGCATAAAAATTAAATATAACTTATTATAAGTCTTCATAAATAGAGCTAATAAAATATAATACAACAATACTATTATCACATTCATTTTAGGAATTATAATATTATATACAAATAGGAAATTAGAAATATATTCTATTAGATCAGTTATATTAATTAAAATTATATCTAATGGTTTGATAATGAGAGTTATTAAACTTAGTGGATATACTATAAAAGAAATAATCGGAACAAAAAATAAGTTATTAATTATAGATAAAATATTTATCTCATAATTATTCATTATAGTAATCGGTAAACTAAATAAAAAAGCTAAAGTCGATACTTTCAATAATGATATAAAATAATTCCCCTTAAGTATATATGAATACTTAATTAAAGCAAATGATACTAGAGATGAATATATAAATCCAATATCATAAAGAAAATTAGGAAATATGAATAATAATATGGAAATACTTAATAAGTAACAATTGACATTACTTATGTTTAAGTCACATCTCTTGTTTAGATAAAGAATAATAAATAGAAATATACTTCTAGATACACTAGCGGTATAATTTGTTATGAATAGATAAACTAACAAAAAAGTTATAATAATCACATATCTCTTATTATCTTTA
>CAMXBB010000113.1 GCA_947179265.1 uncultured Bacillota bacterium | reverse complement strand
TAAGATGCTTCTTTTCTAATCTTTTCTCCAATACTTTTAAGTAATTTATATATAATTGGAAAAATAAGCTCAAATTGTAACAATATACCTATGTACCAAAAATGCATAAAAGGTGAATTAATATGTTGAGCAAAATAATCCATATTAGCACTTATTTGCCAAAAATTATTATATCCAAGTAATACTGAAGTTGCGTCTGGTTTAATATTAAACCATGACATACTAGTAGAAAAAGAAGTAATTAATATTGTTATAGCAACTACTATAACAAGAGGAATATATAATTTTATAAATCTGTTTTTATAATAATCTAATAAAGAAAACTTTTCTTTTTTAAAGGCACTTCTACAAGATAAAAATCCTGTTAGTACAAAGAATGTGCATACTGCTAAATAACCACCTTTTAAGATATTAAGATGATACAAAAGAACAGCTAGACAAGATATCACTCTTAAAAAATCTAAATCTTTATAATATTCCTTTTTATCTTTCTTTATCGATTTTTTAGTAAAAATATTTTCTTTCTCTATTAAAGGTGCTTTGATGGGAATATTCATTTTTTCTAATGCATCTTGTTTAACCAATTCTACTTCTCTTTTATTACTAGCCATTACTACACCACTTCTCTACTTCATTAAGTACTCGTCTTATACTAAATTATATCATTAAACTAAAATATATCATATATCTTTTGCATATTATGTTATAATATTTGGCATTAGAGGTGACTACATGGATAAGATAAAAATAGAAAAAATTTATAATAAGGATAGTGACTATAATGGCGGTGCAACTATATCATTAAAAAGAGATGGCTTTAAAGAGTTAAGAATTCTCTTTGGAGGTAATCTTGATCTTTATTTTAATTTAATCAATTTTGAAAATGACCCTACATTTTATATTGGTATAGATAACTATGCATTATATCAAATATTTGACACTCTTTATCACGATATAATGAATGGAAATGTTACTAGTGAAAATTATTTTGATGATCCTCTTTCAATGTTTGATGATGAAGAAGATTTAAGAAAAAAAGAAATAAGAAAAGAAAAATATCGCTTACGAGCTTTAAGTATAGCTAATAGTACTGGTTTAATTGATGAAGACTCTATTGTATGGATATCTGATGATTATCCTCATGACGTTGCACCATATTTCAAAATCGATAGATTACCTAATGCTTATAAAATAACTTTCTTGATCAATACACCTGATAGAAAACTATATGGTGATGAAAAATATGCTCTTAATGACTATAAGGATGGATACACTTCTGTAAGAATTCGTAATGATGGATCTACTTATCATATGTTCAATGTTCCATTTATGAAAGCTTATAATGCACTACTTGAGATGGAACTAAATGAACCACAAATTCATATAGCAGAATATCTATTAGATAAAGAACTAGAAAGTGGAAAATCTTTAGAGCATATTCTTACACTAAAAAAAGACGATTAAAAGTATTATAAACTTTAATTTAATACTTAATAAAATAATATAAATAACTATAGCAATTTATATATATTATGCTATAATAATCTCCATTAGAGGTGAAAACTATGGACAAAATAAGAATCGAAAGAAACCAAAATAAGGAAGGTTATAGTAGATGTGCCAATATTTCATTAAAAAGAGATGATGAAAAAGAATTAAACATTTATTTGGGAAGCAATTTTGAGTTACATTTTGCTTTAAATAATTTTGCTAACGATCCAACTTTTTATATTGGGATAGATAACTATGAATTATATCAAATATTTGATACTCTTTATAATGATATTATGACTGGTAATGTTGGAGATGATGACGATTTTGATATTCCTTTTTCATCACTTATATTTGATGAAGAAGAAAATTTGAGAAGAAAAGAAATTAGAAAGAAAGAATATCGTTCAAGAGCTTTAAATGTAGCACATAATACAGGATTAATAGATGGCGAATCTATTGTATGGACATCTATTGATTATCCTGAAGAAATTGCTCCTTATTTTAAGATTGATAAATTAGATAATGCTTATAGAATCTCATTTTTAATTGATACTGCTGAACGACCATTAATTCGCTGTGAAAAAGAAGCTATAGCAAGCTATAATGATGGACATACAACTGTAAAAATTCGTAATGAGGGTTATTGTTATTGCATGTTTACTGGAGCTTTTATTAAAGCTTATAAAGCTCTATTGGAAATGGAATTAGATGAACCACAAATTCATATAGCAGAATATCTATTAGATAAAGAACTAGAAAGTGGAAAATCTTTAGAACATATTCTTACACTAAAAAAAGGCGACTAGTCGTCTTTTTTATTTGATTCAATCCTTGTATAAACTTTTCTTAAATATGTTGGATTGCTTTCTTTAAAATCATGAGTTATCTCACTATTCCACTCTTTTTCATCAACTTTTGGAAAAAAAGCATCAGCACCAAAACATTCATCATCAATCTCAGTTAGTATCATTTCATCGACTAAATCGATAAACATAGCATATATTGATGCACCACCAATTATATATATGTCATCATCAATTTCTGATATAACTCTTTTTAATTCTTTTAAATCTCTACATACTAGAACTTCATCTGGAAAATCATTTCCATTTCTCGTTAATACAATATGACGTCTATTTGATAATATATGAGGTAAAGACTCATACGTTTTTCTTCCCATAACTATTGAATGATATTCGGTTGTCGCTTTAAAGAATTGCAAATCTTCTTTTATATTCCAAATCAAGTGATTATTATAACCCAGTTCATTATTCCTTCCTTTTGCTGCAATAATAATTAGCTTACCCATAAACACCTACATCAATGGTGCAAATAAGCGTAATATTGCTTGCCATAAATTTTTCAAAAATTTTGGCGTTGCTTCTTTTTTTGTAACATTATGACTTTTGGAAATTGTATTATCTAAATCACTTTTTATATCTTCAATTACCTTGTGATTTTCAAGATATACACCACATTCATAGTGTAAATAAAGACTTCTATAATCGAGATTTATCGTTCCAACTGTTGCCACTTTATCATCAGATACAAAAACTTTTGCATGAACAAAACCTGGTGTATATTTATAAATCTTAACTCCACCTTTTACAAGTGGTTCAATATAGGATTCCGATAAGGTATAAACAACCTTTTTATCTGGTATTCCTGGAATAACAAGTCTTACATCTACTCCTCTTTTTGCAGCTAAAGTTAAGGCATTTATCATATCTGTATCAATGATAAGATATGGAGTCATAATATAAACATAATGCTCAGCTTGATTAATAATATTCAAATAAATATCTTCACCAGTTCCAGTATCATCTAATGGAGTATCTCCATAAGGTATTACATAACTATTGGTCTCTTTTTTATCTTTAAAATCATAACGATATTTGGTAAAATCTTTATCTTCTGATTTATAGGTATTCCACATCGTTAAAAACATAATAGTAAGATTCCATACAGCATCACCCTTTAATCTTATTCCATTATCTTTCCAATGCCCATATGGTGAATTGATATTGATATATTCATCACTGATATTTATACCTCCAGAAAATCCTACTTTACCATCAATAACCATTATTTTTCGATGATCTCTATGATTCATAATTAACCCTCTAATTGGGTCCAATTTATTAAATGCAATACATTTAATTCCTAAACTACTTAAATATTTAGGATAGTCATCCTTTAAAGTTGAGATACACCCCATATCATCATAAATAACTCTTACATCTACTCCATTACTTGCTTTTTCTTTTAGGATATCCAAAATCCCATTCCACATCGTACCATTAGCAATTATAAAGTATTCCATAAAGATAAACTTTTCAGCACGTCTTAGTTCTAATAACATATCCTTATACGCATCTTCTCCTAATGGATAATAAGTGACATCATTATTCTTACTTGCAGGATATAAAGCATAATCAGTAATATATCTTATTTTACTATTATTAATAAATTCCTCTTTTAATACTTGATCCTGAACACGATATTTTTTACTATTATTCTCAGATTTATTTAATTCTTTAAATAATTTACTCTTTTTTATATTATTACCTAATACTATAAACATTAATGTTCCAATTAAAGGAAATAATAGCAAGATAATTATCCAAGGTAATGTATAAGAATAATTATTACTATATTTTATTAATGCTAAAATTAGTAATACTCTTAAAATGGAATACATTAATTCAATAAACCACAAATATTCTCCTAATAATAAATAGACAGCAAGTGTTAATAATATTTGCAATAATACGCCAATACCAACTATAACCCCTTTTTTAATCGCATATCTCATACTTCATACTCCCTTACAGCTATATTACAAATTCATCAATATTAATAATCTTCAATAATGTCAGCGAGTTGAAACTCAATAACTTTATTTAGATTTTCTAAGGATGTCTCTATTTGATAACCAATCTTACCAGCACTAAATATAATGGTAGCAAAATTAGATGCTGACTCATGAATAGTTGTTTTAAAAAACTTTTTCATTCCAATTGGAGAACAACCTCCATGAATATAACCAGTTAATTCTAAAAGTTCTCTAGATTTTACCATGCTTATATTCTTTTCACCAACGGAAACTGCAGCTTTCTTTAAATCTAATTCTTTATTTACTGGTACTAAAAAAACATAGTAGTTATTACTTTTTCCAATTGTAACTAAAGTTTTAAATACTTGATTTGGATCTTGCCCTAATACTTCTGCAACTTCCATCCCAGATAATGCACTACTATCACTATAATCATAAACTTTATAATCTATTCTTTTAGAATCAAGTAATCTAATAGCATTCGTTTTAATATTAATTTTTTTCATAAATTTACCTCATACTTATTATATCATAGAAAAAGACTTTCTCATTATGAAAGCCTTTTATTAATCTAAATTACTAAACTACCTTATCCCATATACACTTCTATGTTCAAGCAATAATCTAACAACTCTTGGATAAGCATAGTTATTATATAAATCCGTATCAAATAATAAAGATAACTTATTTGTTATAAAAGGATTAAGATAATAACTTATATCTTCTTTATTATATTGATAATTAGTATTTTGTTGTCTTATAG